>CAIYOW010000075.1 GCA_903927955.1 uncultured Methylococcaceae bacterium
CCCGGAATTTTGCCTGTAAATCGTAAGGCGGCTTCTTCGGCACTTTTAAATACATAACTGGAGGTGGTGACGATAGGTATGCTGTGCTCGCCCTCTTGGGTGCGCCGATGCCCTGCCCTAATAGCTTGGGTTTCCGGTAAATATGTGTTCCAATCAATGTCTGTCATGTTATTGCCCTCAATGGCGTGTCAAATGCTTAAGTGCTGCCGGATGAATCCTAAAGCAATGGCAACTGCTTGGCTAAAATCAGTCGCAATTTTGCATTTCAATGATGAAGCTTTCCGAGTTGCGGGCATTTTGCGCGCTATCGTTGCGTAATGCTTCTATCCGCTCAAGATAATGGCTATCTATATCACCTGTTATATAGTGTTGACTAAAGCATGAGGTGTCAAAATGGCGAATTTCAGGGTTGCCCTTACCCACCGCTGCAATTAAATCGTCCAAGTCTTGATAGATTAACCGGTCTGCACCAATCGCTGTACAGACTTCTTCTTCAGTACGGTCATGGGCGATCAATTCGTTGGCGGCCGGCATGTCGATGCCATATACATTGGGGTAGCGCACTGGTGGTGCGGCGGAAGCGAAATAGACTTTTTTGGCACCTTTATCGCGAGCCATTTGTATGATTTGTTCAGATGTGGTGCCCCTGACCACAGAATCATCAACTAACAGCACATTTTTGCCTTCAAACTCTAAACCAATTGCATTGAGTTTCTGGCGCACTGATTTTTCCCGCATTTCTTGCCCCGGCATAATGAAAGTACGCCCAATGTAGCGGTTTTTCATAAACCCTTCCCGAAATTTTACACCGAGGATGTTGGCCATTTGCAGCGCGGCGGTGCGGCTGGTGTCAGGGATGGGGATAACCACATCTATGTTATGGTCAGGCCATATCCGCTGCACCTTTTCAGCCAGTTTTGTGCCCATACGAAGGCGGGCTTTGTAGACTGATATATTGTCTATTATGGAATCTGGACGGGCAAAATAAACATACTCAAAAATGCATGGGCAAAGGTCAGGGCTGTCGCTGCATTGCTGGCTGTGCAACACGCCAGACTCTTCGATAAATATAGCCTCGCCCGGGGCGATATCACGGATAAGATTGAAACCCAAAACATCTAAAGCTACGCTTTCTGAAGCAATCATAAACTCAGGGCCTTGTTCGCTGTCACGTTGTCCGAACACGACCGGACGGATGCCGTGCGGGTCGCGGAAACCCAAGATACCAAAACCGGCAATCATCACCACCACTGCGTAGGCCCCTCGGCAACGCCGATGCACGCCTTTTACCGCTTCAAACACATCATCGACACTTAAATGCAGCTTGCCCAAGCTTTGCAGTTCATGGGCGAAGACGTTCAATAATACTTCTGAATCGGAATCGGTGTTGATATGGCGTAAATCCTGAATAAACAGTGCTTCTTTGAGTTCTTCGGTATTGGTTAAATTGCCATTGTGCGCCAAGGTTAGCCCAAAAGGGGAGTTGACATAAAAAGGTTGCGCTTCTGCCGAACTGGTGCAGCCTGCGGTTGGGTAACGCACATGGGCAATACCCATGTTGCCACGCAACTTTAGCATTTGTGCGTTAGTGAACACGTCCCGGGTCAGTCCGGTATCTTTGCGTAAATGCAAGCGTCCGTTTTCACAGGTGACAATGCCTGCGGCATCTTGCCCTCTATGCTGCAAGACGGTCAGCGCATCGTAGAGTTCTTGGTTGACGGTCTGATGGGAAACAATAGCAGCTATACCGCACATCGGTTGATTGACCTGTTTATGTAAGTGGTTTACGAATAAAGTGGCACCAAGGCCAATTCAGTAGAAAAATGATGGAATGGTGTTAATAGTTATAGCGCGTGGGGGTGAAGTCCGTTTACCGGATGTCCGTTCGACAGCGTCGGAAAATGACGTCCGCTGATAAGCAACTGCAATAAATTGGCGGGTACAAACAGACCGTTTTGGTGTTTCGGACTTGCCCACAATAACCCCGATACGTTACTTTATACAAAGTCTTTAATGAATCAAAACAGCCGCCATGCCGCCCATGTAGTTTTTAATCATTCGGGTAAAATCACATTTTTTACGTTTAGCTGATCCAGTTTTTGTTTTAATAGCAATGCCTGTTTTTTGTCAAGATTTGCCCCAACTTTAAGCCGATATAAGGAGTCTTTGCTTTCTATTGCTACTGGAAAGCTTTGGCTTTTTAATGTTTCTAACATTGCCATAGCATTTTCTTTTTTACTGAAGCTGCCCGCCTGAATGTACCAGCGCGAGACGGCAGAAGCCGTTTTGGCTTTTGCCGCCGATTTTTTTTCCACAGGGGCATCTTTCGCAGCGTAATGCTCTACGGGAAGTGCTTTCGGCTTGACAGTCGGCTGATCAGCGTGTTTTTGCGGCTTCCCCTCCACACTGTTACCTAATTTATCGTTATTAGGCGTATTGTTTTTCTTGACGGGGTGTTGTGCCATAAAAGGGTCAGCTGCGTCAAACGGATCCGTTTCATCAACCTCGCCAGTGTCGAGTGACCCCCCGCCAGCATTTTCTGCTGCACGCTGAAGCCGCCGCCGATTAGCATCCTCTCCTTCATTGACCAATGGCTCGGGTTCGGGTTGCAGCCCCTGATCAAGCCTTGAAAGCTGATTCTGCTCGGCTATAACCGCACCTGCCACATCATCTCGTTTATCGGGTAGGGAATCATCATCCTGAACCACATTGACCGGGTTATCGGGTATGGCTAATTGGCTAACATTTTGACCACTGTTATCGATAGGGTCATCAAACAACATGGGGATAAAAATGGCCGCCAACGCCGTTATCACTATGGCGGCTACTATTCGCTGGCTTAGTTCTTGATTCATATTGACAACCTACCTTGCTCAAAATCACTCAAACATTCAGATATTAGAAAGAAAGAGCCAAAAACCAATAGTAGCTCCCCAAGCTGCGCCCGGCTTTTTGCCGCCCCAAAGGCATCGGCAAAACCATCGAATCCAAAGAATACCTTTAGCGTGGCGGTTTGTAAAAAAATATCGCGCATGGCCTGTTCGGACACCGCTCTCGGGTTGTTAAGCGGTACAAAGTACCAGTCTTCAATGAGTGGGCTGATAGTTTCAACAACCCCGGCAATGTCCTTATCTTTCATCATCGAAAAAATAGCGTGTACTTTTCGGTGTTGATAATGACTTGTTAAGTGTTCCGCCAAAGTGGCCACTGCCTCGGAGTTATGTCCAACATCCAATAGCACGGCAATATCACCCTCAATCAACTGAAAGCGTCCTGCCAAAGAAGTGTTTGCCAATCCTTGCTTAATGGCATTGATGGTGACTGGCAACTGGTTTTGTAATTGGTCAATGGCCGTCAATACACTGGCTGCGTTGCGGTATTGGTGCTGCCCCTGTAAGGCGGGAAACGGCAAGTTCACTATACTACGCCCTTGGCAATGCCATTGCCAGCCAAGTTCCTGTTGGCTGTAGCCAAACTCTTTGCCGATAAAAAAAGCTTTTGCCTGTGTCTCACCTACACAATCAATAATGGATTGCGGCGGGTCAGGCTCGCCGATTACGGCAGGTTTATGGCCTCTAAATATGCCGGATTTTTCCCGGCCGATTGATTCGCGGTTGTTGCCTAGCCAATTGACGTGGTCAATGCCTATGCTGGAAACAATGGCAATATCGGCATCGACAATATTGACCGCATCCAATCGCCCCCCTAAGCCAACTTCCAGTATCTGGATGTCCAAAGCGGCGCGGTTGAAAATATCCAATGCTGCCAAGGTGCCAAATTCAAAATAGCTTAATGAAATGTCGCCGCGCACCGACTCAATGCGCTCAAAAGCTTCGCAGATCATTTTATCGGTGACGGGCTGACCGTTAATCTTTATGCGTTCATTGTATCTGAGGATATGCGGGGAAGTATATGCACCCACCCGATAACCTTGTTGGCAATAGATTGACTCCAGATACGCCACGCACGAGCCTTTTCCGTTAGTCCCAGCGACGGTGATGGTCACCGGTTTGTTATGGTCGGGGTTAAGGGAGCAATAAACGCTTTCCACCCTATCCAATCCCAAATCAATGGCTAACGGATGTAAAGTCTCTTGCCAACTAAGCCAGCCTTGTAGCGAGTCAAAATGCATCGTTTAGTTCGACGCCAATATTTCTTCGCCAAAAATCTCCACCGTCTCTTCCGTTGCGGCAATTGCCGCCGCTCTGTTAGCCGCTGTCAACATGACCAGTATTTCAGCAATTTTATGACGCATGTCGCGGCGGTCAATAATCATATCAATGGCACCGTGTTCCTGTAAGAACTCGCTACGCTGGAAGCCTTCCGGCAATTTTTCACGCACGGTTTGTTCGATCACGCGCGGGCCGGCAAAACCAATCAGAGCATTGGGTTCGGCAATATTAATGTCGCCTAGCATAGCTAAGCTGGCAGACACACCACCCATAGTCGGGTCGGTCATAATGGATATGAACGGAATGCCGCTATCAGACAGTTTGGTCAACGCGGCACTGGTTTTGGCCATTTGGAACAATGAAAATAAAGATTCTTGCATTCTGGCGCCGCCACTGGCACAAAACACTAAGTACGGGATGCCCAACTCAAAGCTTTTATTGACACCGCGCACAAAACGCTCGCCCACGACCGAACCCATTGAGCCGCCCATAAAATTGAAGTCAAACGCCGCAACCACCACGTCTTGCCCTTGCAGTTGGCCTTTCATGACCACTAATGCATCAGTTTCTTTGGTCTGCTTTTGTGCCGCCGCCAATCGGTCTTTATATTTTTTTATGTCTTTGAATTTAAGCGGGTCTAGTGGCCTGATATTTTTGCCGATTTCTGAACGTGCGCCCTCATCCAAAAACATATCAAGGCGAGCGCGGGCTGAAATACGCATGTGGTGGCTGCATTTTGGGCAAACACTGTAATTTTTTTCCAGCTCGGAATTATACAAAATGGCATTGCACTGGCTGCACTTGCTCCATAAGCCTTCGGGTACCGTGGCCTTTTTCATGCTGGCTTCGGTTTTGATAAAAGCAGGACGTAGTTTTTCTAACCAACTCATTTTTTAGGCTCCAAGGGTGTCCATCGCCAAGCGCATGGAAGCTAGCAACTCAATAATTTCTTTTTTGGCCTGTTCGGGACTATCGAGATTACCTTCAATTTTACTGATTAGGGCACTACCTACCACCACACCATCAGCCAAACCGGCGATAGTTTTTGCGGTGGCTGCATCTTTAACACCAAAACCCACAGCCACGGGCAATTGGGTATGGAGGCGTAATTCTGCGACTTTAGTTTGCACACTGGCAATGTCCAAATGGCCAGCACCCGTCACGCCTTTCAAAGAGACGTAGTATAAGTAGCCGCTACCCACGGTATCCATTTTTTGGATGCGTTCAACACTACTGTTCGGGGCCAGCAAGAATATCGGGTCTATATCCCTCGCTTTCAACAGCTCGGCGCATTGCGTACCTTCTTCAGGCGGTAAATCAACCGTCAAAATCCCATCAACGCCAGCACGTTGTGCCGCGTTGGCAAATTCTTCGTAACCCATCGCTTCGATAGGGTTCAGATAGCCCATTAATACCAAGGGGGTGGTTTGGTTGGTGCGGCGGAATTCTAGGGCTAGCAACAAGGTGCGACGCAAGCTCATTTTGTGCGCCAAAGCACGTTCGCTGGCACGTTGGATCACTGGGCCATCAGCCATTGGATCAGAAAAGGGCACACCCAGTTCAATAATGTCCACGCCTGCCACAACCATTGCATGCATCAACGGCACCGTGAACTCAGGATAAGGGTCTCCTGCGGTAACAAATGGTATCAGTGCTTTGCGGCCTGTTTTGGCTAAAGCTTCAAGGGTAGTGGATAATCGGCTCACAATTCTATTCCTTCACGTTTTGCCATGGTTTGCATGTCTTTATCACCGCGACCGGACAAGTTGACAATAATGGTTTGTTCAGGGCGCAGGGTAGGCGCAAGTTTCATGGTGTAGGCCATAGCATGGCTGGATTCCAGTGCAGGTATGATGCCTTCCATGCGGGTCAGTGCGTAAAAGCCCTCTAAGGCTTCGTTGTCGGTGATGCTGGCATAATGGGCACGCCCTGTATCTTTCAACCAAGCGTGTTCAGGACCTACGCCAGGGTAATCCAAACCAGCGGATATTGAATGGGTTTCTATAATTTCACCATCATCATCCGCCATAAGATAAGTGCGGTTACCATGCAACACGCCAGGACGACCGGCAGACAAGGGGGCGGAATGACGGCCGGTTTCGATGCCGTCACCGGCTGCTTCAACACCGTACATGGCTACTTGGGTATCATTAATAAAGGGGTAAAATAGGCCAATGGCATTTGAACCACCGCCCACACACGCCACCAGGGCATCCGGTAGTTTTCCGGTTGCATCCAAACATTGCTGTTTGGTCTCGCGCCCAATAATGGCTTGAAAATCGCGTACCATTGCCGGATAAGGGTGGGGACCTGCCACTGTGCCAATAATATAAAAGGTATTGTCCACGTTGGTAACCCAATCGCGCAGGGCTTCGTTCAATGCATCTTTCAATGTTTTTGAGCCTGATTCAACCGCCACTACGGTCGCGCCCAACAGCTTCATGCGGTAGACGTTTAGCGATTGCCTCGTAACATCTACCGCCCCCATATAAACCACACATTCCAATCCCAAACGGGCGGCTACGGTGGCAGTTGCCACGCCGTGCTGACCAGCACCAGTTTCGGCAATAATGCGCGTTTTGCCCATGCGTTTGGCCAACAAGGCTTGTCCCACGGTATTATTGATTTTGTGCGATCCGGTATGGTTGAGGTCTTCGCGTTTCAAATAAATTTGCGCCCCCCCCAGTTCGCGGCTCCAGCGTTCGGCATGATATAGCGGTGACGGACGGCCTACATAATATTGCAGGTCTTTATCAAGCTCGGCGATAAAATCCGGGTCACCCAAATAGTGCTGGTAGGCGGCATTGAGTTCCTGAATGGGCGGGATGAGCGTTTCGGCAACGAACATGCCGCCGTAGGGGCCAAAATGTCCGCGGGCATCTGGCATGGTGTAATTTTCTGTCATAGCGTTGTCGTATCCTCTTGCATAACTTCCATTATAAACGCACGCATTTTTTGCGTGTCTTTAATACCTTTATCAGCTTCTACGCCACTGCTTACATCCAGCGCGTAAGGTCTGACCGCTGCTATGGCGGCTTTTGCATTGCCGCTGTTTAAGCCACCCGCCAGTATAATGGGCAAACGGCAATTGTTCGGGATTAAATCCCAATCAAATCGTACCCCTGTACCCCCTTTAGCCTGGGCATGGTAGGCATCCAGCAATAAGCCATCGGCATCGTAGTAGTCTTGTGCCAGCTGGAGCACATCGACCCCGGCTTGCATCCTGACTGCTTTGATATAGCGCTTGCCAAAACTGCGGCAATAGTCTGGCGTTTCATCACCGTGAAATTGCAGGCAATCTATTGGCACTTGCGCCATCACCTCGCTTATATAATCGGCTTGGGCATCGACAAACAAACCAACCACCGTAGTAAATGCGGGCAATATGCCAACAATCCCCACCGCCGCACTAATTTCTATATGGCGAGGACTCGATGGGTAGAACACCAAGCCAATGGCGTCAACGCCTAGACGGGCAGCAAAAAACGCGTCCTCGGCACGGGTAAAACCGCAAATTTTAACGCGCGTTCGCATAACTGACTAGGTAAATTCCTGAACAAGCCAAAGGGCTAGATTAACACAAAATCGGGCGGTCATTTTACCGGACATGACAAAACTCGTCGATACCACCTTAATCAGTTATGCGATGTTTATTTTGTGCCATTTCTGGATAATGCGCCCATGCCCTGTAGCTTAGCCAAATAATCACCGGACGGGATAAGAGCCAAAGGATTAGTGCCCCAATTATAAAGATAAACCCAAGCCATCATGGCCTGACCATTTTGTCCATAAACAAGCTGCTGTGTACGGATATATTCATGGGGTTTTGGAAAGCTGTCCGTACACTCTTCATAGGCATCCAAGCGGCTGAATGTGGCTACACTATCATTGATTGCGTAAATCTCACCCAGCACCCGATCATTAGTATTTTCTGAAAGCACAGCCCCCGGATAGCCGCCCGCTTCATATAATTTGCCAGGCAAATAGCCCTTGGCAAGCCATCGCCAATCCTTGGCAAATGCCTGGTGGTTTTGGCTTGGATGTTGTTTACGTAACGTCCCGTAGACGAACAGCAATGTATCTGCCCCGTTGTTGTCAGGTTCAGCCGTCACTGAACACTTTTTCCGCCTGCAAATCGGCATGGTAGGAGGAGCGCACCATCGGCCCGCTGGCAACGTGTTTGAAACCCAATTGTTGGCCAATTACGCCGTATTCGGTAAATTCATCCGGTGTCACATAACGCTGGACAGGCAGATGGGCTTTGCTGGGTTGCAGGTACTGGCCCAATGTCAGCATTGAACACCCGTGTGCCAACAAGTCTTTCATGACCTGGTGGACTTCTTCGGTCGTTTCGCCAATGCCTAGCATTAAGCCTGATTTGGTCGGTACGTCGGGTTGCGCCTGTTGGAAACGTTGCAACAAATTCAGCGAGCTTTGGTAATCGGCCCCGGGTCTGGCTTGTGGATACAAGCGTGGCACGGTTTCCAGATTATGGTTGAACACATCACAGGGCTGTTCGGCAAGAATAGCGACGGCTTTATCTAAGCGACCGCGAAAATCCGGCACTAAAATTTCAATTTTAGTAGCCGGTGACAGTAGACGGGTTTGTTTTATGCATTCGGCAAAATGCCCTGCCCCGCCGTCACGCAAATCATCACGGTCAACTGAGGTGATCACCACATATTTTAAAGCCAAGGTTTTTATGGCTTCAGCAAGGTGTTGCGGTTCATTACTGTCTAAAGGTAGCGGCTTACCGTGGGCAACATCGCAAAATGGGCAGCGGCGGGTACATAAGTCGCCCATAACCATAAAAGTAGCCGTACCATGGCTGAAGCATTCGCCCAAATTGGGGCAAGCCGCTTCTTCGCAAACCGTATGCAAGCGGTGTTCGCGCAACAGTTGTTTAATACGGGTAACTTCGTCATTAGCGCCCAGTTTTACCCGTATCCAATCCGGCTTCCGTAAAGCCGTAGGTGGTTGTTCAACTTTAATGGGGATACGTGCCAATTTTTCGGCACTGCGCTGGTGGGATGCCGGGGTTGCGCGCGAGGGGGCTTGATAGCTCATGGCTGTAATGTCGTGGTGATAGTGTGGATAATACGGTCGGCGAGTTCGGTATTGCTGACCATGACCCCCAAATCCGCCAGCTGCGTGACGTCTAGCCCAGCATAGCCGCATGGGTTAATGGCCAAAAAAGGCCGCAAGTCCATTTGGTTATTGAGGCTTAAGCCGTGGTAGCTGCAATGGTTTTTAATTTTCAGACCGATGGAGCCAATTTTTTTTCCGTCAACATATACACCGGGCGCCTCGACCTTGGCAATGGCCGCTATTTGGTAATGCGCCAAGCTGTCAACCATAGCTTGTTCCAGTAAGCTAACCAGTTGCCGGATGTTGATCTGCAAGCGCCTGATGTCCAGCAAAGTGTAAATCACCACCTGCCCCGGCCCATGATAAGTGACTTGTCCGCCCCGGTCGGTTTTAATGACGGGTATCCCTGTTGGGTTTAGGATATGCTCGTATTTGCCGTTTAGCCCTAATGTGTAAACGGCGGGATGCTCTACCAGCCAAATTTCATCTGCCGTTTGGGCAACGCGGGTTTGCGTAAAGGCTTGCATAGCCTGCCATGTTTGTTGGTAGTCTTGTAGGCCTAGGTTTTTTGAGACTATCATCTAGGGATGGGGGTCATACGCCATATTGTCTCATCATAACTATCGCGCCACATTCACAAGGTCATCAACACCAGCGGATGGTCGTGCAGCTCCTGATAAATGGCATCCAATTGTTTTTTGCTGGTTGCCTCAATCAGCACGGTCACGGATACATAATTACCATCCTTGCTGGGGCGGACTTTGATTTCCTGTCCGTCGATCACGGTGCTATGGCGGCGGACAATTTCCAGCACCAGCAAATCGAATTTCAAATCCGCCTTGCCCATTGCCTTGACAGGAAATTGGCAGGGGAATTCAAAAAAAGTTTCTTCTTTCATGATTGATAGGAAACTGCTGATAAAGATTGCTTGTAAGCTTGGAAAATAGCGTTCATGGCGTGGAAAACCGGTCCGGGTTTGCCATTGCCCACTGCCTGTCCATCGAGTTCCACCACAGGGATAATTTCACGCGTGGAGCTGGTCACCCAAATCTCAGAGGCGGTTTGCAGGACCGGCAAACTGAAAGTCTCTTCACAACAGGCTAGCTTGTTTTGCACGGCCAGCTCCAGAATGACATCACGGGTGATGCCGGGCAAAATTTGCTTGCTTTTAGGCGGCGTCACCAGCACACCATCAATGACAGCAAAAACATTGCTGGCAGCCCCTTCGGTGACCATGCCATCCTTAACCAATAAGGCTTCGGCACAATTTTGGTCAACCGCCGCTTGGCGGTGCAGAATATTGCCCAGTAATGTAATTGCTTTAATGTTACAAAGCGACCAACGCAGGTCATCCAAGGTGATTGCCTTTACGCCCGTCTCGCGCCCCGGAAAAGGCGCAATTTTTGAACCCATAGCAAACACGGTGGCGGGTACGTTTTCAGGAAAAGCGTGGTCGCGTTTATTGGCAACACCACGGGTGACTTGCAAATAAATATATTCATCACCGATACCCGTCAACAATGGCTGTAATAGGGCTTGCCACTGCCCATTGCTAAACGGATTGGCCAAGCGTATCCCTGCCAGGCTATTTTCTAGCCGCTGCAAATGGTCTTGGATACGGAACAAATTGCCGGAATAAGCAGGGATCACCTCGTAAACACCATCACCAAACAAAAAGCCGCGGTCAAGCACTGACACTTTGGCTTCATTAAGCGGCAGGTAACTGCCGTTAAGATAAACAGTCTTATTTTCCATCGTCGGATTTCTCCATCATCAACAACGCGCTGTCATAGAGACGACGGAATATATTGCCGGACTCGACCGATTCCAATGCCACCAGGTTTTTTTCAAACAACAGATTATCTTGCAAAGACACCTTGAGTTTTCCGAAGGTATCGCCTTGCCTGATCGGCGCGGTGATTTTTTTATCTACGCTTATCACCGCATTCAAGCCTTTGTATTGGCGACGCGGGATAATGACATAAAGGTCTTCAGCCAGCCCTATATGTAAAGTCTGGCTATTACCTTTCCAGACCCGCACGTCTTGCAACGATTTTTTGCCCTCATATAAGCGGTGCGATTCATAAAAACGATAGCCATAATTGAGCAGTGTTTGGTTTTCCCGCGCACGGGCCAGTACGCTTTTGGTACCCAAAACAACGGAAATCAGGCGCATGTCTTCGCGCAAGGCGGAAGCCACCAAGCAGTAACCCGCTTCGTCAGTAAACCCCGTTTTTACACCATCCACCGTCTCGTCACGCCCCAACAACAGATTCCGATTGTGTTGGGTGATGTTGTTATAAGTGAACTCTTGTTGCGAAAACCATTTGTAATAGTCAGGAAACTCCCCGATCAAAGCACTGGTGAGCGTTGCCAAATCACGGGCGGATGTGTAATGGTCAGGGTTGGGCAGCCCATCTGCATTGACAAAATGGGTGTTAGTCATGCCTAGCCTGACCGCATGTTGGTTCATCAATTCGGCAAAGGTCTCTTCACTGCCCGCAACATGTTCCGCCAAAGCGACACTGGCATCGTTGCCCGATTGGATAATAACGCCTTTCAGCAAATCCTCAATTTTAACTTGGCTGTTAATTTCCAAAAACATGCGCGAACCGGAAGTCTCGCGGGCTTTTTGGCTAATAGTCGCCACATCATCCAAATGCAAGCGGCCACCGCTAATTTCCCGAAACACCACATAGACAGTCATGATCTTAGTCAGACTAGCGGGGGCCAAGCGTTTATCGGCATTATTCTCGGCCAGCACTTTGCCAGTATAGAAATCCTGCAGAAAATAAGCGGCGGCCTCCAAGTTGGGTGCTGCCGGCACCGTCAAGTCCATTGCAGCAACCGCGGGGGGCTGGGCAAACAGAATAGTTGTATTAAGACAGAGAAATAAAATCAGGGTAAAACGGCTAATAGGGGTCATTGCTCTCTACTAATGGACTCGCTAAAACAAAGGCAATTGTAACATGCCGACATCATTTTGTTTGGTATCACTGGTATATGAAGCGTTGCTTTTTCTGCACAATTGCTTGGCTCAGCTGGTAAACCGCCAACGCATATAAAGGGCTGTGGTTATAACGGGTGATGGTATAAAAATTATCCATTCCGACCCATAGCTGTTCACCGTCAACGCCTGCAAAAGCCAATAACCTAACTTTGGCATCGGCAGAAATCGGTTCGGCGGATTGCAGGTCAAGCCGCGCCAAATCAGCTACCGACATATCAGGTTTAAGACCTTGGCTTAGTTTATTTTTATACAGGCTTGATTGCCTTGGATTAGTCAGGGGCGCGGCAACAGCCCCACCCCGCTGCCAATGGTTTAGTGCCAAGTAATTGGCAATGCTGGCGATGCTATCGGCGGGGTTTTGCCAAATATCGCTGCGCTGGTCTTGATCAAAATCAACCGCATAATGGCGGAAACTGCTGGGCATGAATTGCGGCATGCCCATTGCCCCCGCATAAGAGCCGTTCAACGCCAACGGATCAAAGCCCTGTTCGCGGCACAGCAGTAAAAATTGCTCCAATTCACCACTAAAAAAAGCACTGCGCGGCGGGTAGGCAAAAGCCAGCGTAGCCAGTGCATCAATGACACGGTATTTGCCCGGATGTTGCCCATAGCGGGTTTCCACACCCAATATGGCCACAATAATGGCCGCTGGTACGCCGTATTGCTGTTCGACGGCATCAAGTACGGCTTGGTTGGCTTGCCAAAACTGCACTCCCTCATCAATACGGCTGGTGGTCAAAAAAATATTGCGGTATTTATACCAAGGCAAGGCTTCTGATGGCTTGGCGATTTTTTTTAGGATGTCGTCCTTAATTTCGACCTGATCGAACCAATCAGTTAAAACCTCGGGGTCAAATTGATGGCGACTGGTCATATCCGCCATAAAAACCGCTTGGTTATTTTTTATGGCGGATGTGCAGCCCATCATGCCCCAACAACAAAAACCAATGGTCAAATAAAAAAAGTATTTCATTGGCGCGACAAACGCTTTTTGTGGGTGTGGATGGACATTAAAATGCCAAACCCTGCCAGTAAAGTGACAATGGAAGTGCCGCCGTAACTGATTAAAGGCAACGGCACACCCACCACCGGCAAAATACCAATCACCATGCCGATATTAACAAACACATAGACAAAAAAAGTAAATGCCAAACTGCTTGCCAATAAGCGGCAGTAAGTGTCTTGGGCTTGGGTAGCGATATGCAGGCAACGGGCGATAATTAACAAGTACAGCAACAACAAACCAACGCAACCAAATAAACCGAATTCTTCGGCAAACACGGCAAAAATAAAATCGGTGGAGCTTTCCGGCAAAAACTCCAATTCTGACTGGGTGCTGCCCAACCACCCTTTGCCATATATCCCACCGGAACCAATGGCGATTTTCGATTGGATAATATGATAGCCGCGACCTAAAGGGTCCGCCTCGGGGTTTAAAAAAGTTAATACCCGATCACGTTGGTAACCGTGCATAAAATGCCAAATAATAGGGGTCAACGCAGCCAAACTGGCGATGATGGCAGCGATAAAGGCCCATGACAATCCGGCAAAAAATAACACCCCCGCCCCCGAACTGGCGACCAAAATAGCGGTGCCCAAATCCGGCTGCTTGGCTATCAACAGTGTTGGCAGCAAAATCAATCCGGATGCTATCAGTAGTTGCCCGGTCTTAGGGGGCAAGCGGTGTTCGGACAGGTATCGGGCAATCATCATAGGCGTGGTGAGCTTTATCATTTCCGAGGGCTGGAAACGAAAAAAACCTAAATCCAACCAACGTTGCGCCCCCTTGCCAATTTCCCCCATCACCAATACGGCAAGCAACAATACGATACCGAAGCTAAATAAAATAGTGGAGTATTGTTTAAACTGGTTAGGATTGACATGCGCCAATGCTGCCATTAGGGCAAAAGCCAAGCCGATACGGGCGGCCTGGCGGTATAACACCGCCATATCTTGACCAGCCGCGCTATACAAAATGATAAAACTGAGCAAAGCGGCCAATACCAAGCCGATAAACAACGGTATATCAATATGCAAACTTCTTAATAAATTGCCCAGTAGTGAGGGCGGTTCAAAATGCTCGTGGCGGTTTTCGGTTTTCATGGCGCTCCTAGGGCTGTCCGCTCATATATTGCTTGATCACTGCGCCAGCAATCGGAGCGGCAACCGAGCCGCCATGCCCGCCATTTTCGGCAATCACCGCCACGGCAATTTGCGGGTTGTCAGCGGGTGCAAAAGCGATGAACAGCGCATGGTCACGGTATTTAAAATCTATCTCATTCTCGTTGTAACGGGCATTTTGTTTGATACCCATGACTTGAGCCGTGCCGGTCTTGCCAGCAATGATGTACTTGATCCCCCGACTGATGCCTTTGGCTGTGCCACGCTGGCTATGCACCACGTTAACCATGCCTTCAATGACGTTATCCAGATTTTCCGGTTTTATCGGGATAGTGCCTTGGTGGATTTCCGGCCCCGGCTGGCTAATTTGGGCGGTGACTAGTCGGTCAACCAAAAATGGCGTGACGATACTGCCCCGATTGGCGAGCGTAGCGGTGGCTCTAGCAAGTTGCAAGGGGGTGACTTGGTGGTAGCCTTGGCCAATGCCGGTAATTAAAGTGTCGCCGGGATACCAAGCACGGTTTTTTTGCTGCTGCTTCCATTCGCGGGAAGGCAAAATACCGCCTTTTTCACCCAACAAATCAATGCCTGTCTTTTCGCCAAAACCAAACTTCTGTAAAAATTCATGCAGACTGTCAATGCCCAGCATGGAAGCCAACCGATAAAAATATACATCACAGGATTCTGTAATGGCTTGGTTTAAGCTTACCGAACCGTGTCCGCCGCGTTTCCAATCGCGGTATTTATGGCTAGCACCGGGCAATTGGTAATACCCGGGGCAAAACAGCCTTTGCTGAGCGCTGATGGCATTGTATTCAAGCCCTGCCAAAGCGATAAAGGGCTTCACGGTTGAGCCAGGTGGGTACAAGCCCCGCAATGCGCGGTTAAATAGCGGTTGGTTGTCAGAGTTTTGTAGGCTTTGGTAGGTAGCATTGTCAATACCCACCACAAAAGGATTGGGGTCAAACCCTGGACGGCTGACAAACACCAGCACCCCGCCGGTTTTAATGTCTATGGCAACCACGGCGCCGTTATAATTTTCCAAGGCATCATAGGCGGTTTTTTGCAAATCTATGTCCAAGGTCAGGTGCAAATCAGACCCCGGCGTAGCCATTGTTTCACTGAGGGTATTCAACGGCCTTGCCTGAACATTGGTTTCTATTTCTGCATACCCTGTTTTGCCGTGCAATTGATTTTCATACGAACTCTCAATACCCAGCTTGCCAATATGGCTGGAGCCACGATATTCTGCCACAGGCAAATCCTTTAGCTCAGACTCGCTGATCCGCCCCACATAACCGACCACATGCGAGGTCAGCTCGCCATAAGGATAATGCCTGACTAATCGGGTGCGGATATCCACGCCCGGAAAATATGGCCTGACCACTGCAAATTTAGCCAATTCCAGCTCGTTTAAACCGATCAGCAAGGGGCTACTGGTGAATTGCTTTTGGCGCCTGCGCTGTTTTTGGAAGGTCTCTATCGTTTCATCAGGAATATCGAGCAGTTTTTGCAGTCTTTTTAGCGTGCCATCGACATCGGTTATTTGTTCCGGTGTCAACTCCAAGCTGTAAGAAGAGCGGTTTTCTGCCAATATCTTACCTTTGCGGTCGTAGATCATCCCGCGTGTCGGCACCAACGGCACAATTTTTATGCTGTTGTCTTTGGCTAGCGACGCATAATGCTGATGGCCTACAACCTGCAAATAGACCAAACGCACCACCAAGCCCGATGCCAGCACAATAATAGTTACAAAGGCAGCGACAATGCGGTTAAGAAATAGCCGATTCTCGAAAACGTTGTTTTTGATATTAAAGCTATTGGACATGATGAGGATACGACCGGATGTTCGGCATCATTTCAAGCTTCGGGCCAAATTGACAAAGCGTAGGGCTAAATAGACCAACGGCCAAAACAACATGCCCGTAAAAACGGGAATCCAGAATGCCGCATGAAGTTGTGCCGGATTCTGCAAGTTCTTAATCAAGAAAAGCAATAATTGTGACAGCAGCAAACAGAAAAAAATGAACAACTCTTGTTGCAGCAGGGGAAATTGCCGTAAGCGCTTGTGTAGTTTTAGGCATATATAGATCACCAGAGAATACGCCAACGCATATTGCCCCAATAACCTTCCGGTCAGCACATCGGTCAGCAGACCAAAAAACCAAGCATGGAAAATACCCACCCGCTCCGGAAGGGTTAAGCTCCAGTAAATCAACACCAGCAATACCCAGTCGGGGTTGAACGGCACGACAGCTGCAGGCCAAGGGGCTATTCTCAGGCACATTGCCGCCACAATTGTCATAATAATGCGGCCTGGGCCGTAGAAATCATGGTTGGGCATGTTTTGTTTCTTCTGTAATTTCGTTTGCGGTTTTGCCGGTCAACGGGATGGGGGCTGCATTGCTCCAGACAATCATCAGCTCACGGTTACGGTCAAGCTGGGCCTTGGGGGTGGCGGTGATGCTGGCAAAGGGTTTGTTGGGCTGCGATGTGAACTGGTCAACTACGGCAACCGGATAACCTTGTGGGAAAGTGCCGCCCAAACCCGACGTAATCAGCAAATCGCCTGGGTGGATGTCAGCGTTATTGGGCAGGTAAGGCAATACCAGTTGGTTAAGGTTGCCGCTACCAACCGCTATGGTAAGCAACCCATTTCGGTTGACCTCCACAGGAATGGCATGGTTAAGGTCGGTGATCAGCATAATATCGGCCGTCAACGGTTGTGATCTGAACACCTGCCCAACCACCCCGTTGGCATCCAACACCGGTTGCTGAGGATGCACGCCAAAACGGGTGCCTTTATTGACGGTGACAATATGCTCAAAAGGCGCTGCCTCAACCGATAAAATTTCTGCAACCAGCACTTGTTCGCCCAGCTTAAATGAATTGTCCAACAAGGCCCTAAGACGGATATTCTCTTTCTCAAGCGCTTCCAGTTTTAGCAAACGCGTCTGATGGATTAGCTGGCTTTCGTGCAGTTTCTGGTTATCTTCCTTCAAGGCAGCATAGGTTTTGATGGTGTCGGAGGCGTTTTGCAGCAAATTGGTGGGCACACTGACCAGATATTTGAGCGGATCAACCACAAATGACAAAATCGAGCGCAATCTATCCAGTTGTTGGTTGTTATGCTCGTTGACCAACAACGCGATAGAGGTGATGACAGCCACAAGCAGACGGGTGTTAATGGAAGGGCCAGTGGCAAATAACAGTTTAATAGTACAACTCCTCGAATGACATCCCTAGCTGCTATTTCATAATAGCTTGTCAGGATTCCACACCGCTCAAAAAACTTACCTACTGCATCCATGCAATTCAATAATCAAGTGGCTTAAAAAGCCTTGGCAGAATGAATTACACTGCCGTAAGGTTTTATTCCAGCGAGAACGTAGAAAGGCTTTTTTTGTCCAAGCGCTCCAACACCATGCCGCCGCCACGTGCGACACAGGTCAACGGGTCGTCAGCTATGTATACCGGCAAGCCGGTTTCTTCGGCGATCAGACGGTCAATATCCTTAAGCAAAGCACCGCCGCCGGTCAGGTAAATGCCCCGATTGGCAACATCAGAACCCAATTCGGGCGGGGTTTGTTCCAAGGCCATTTTGACCGTACCGACAATACCGGACAACGGCTCTTGCAATGCTTCAAGGATTTCGTTGCTGTTCAAGGCAAAACTACGGGGCACCCCTTCGGCAAGATTACGGCCATTCACCTCAATTTCTTTAACCTCGCTGCCTGGATAAGCCGTGCCGATTTCCAGTTTTATGCGTTCAGCAGTGGCTTCGCCAATCAGCGTGCCATAGTTACGGCGCACATAATTGATAATGGCCTCATCAAAACGGTCACCACCAATACGTACTGAATTGGAATAGACAATACCATTGATGGAAATGACCGCCACCTCGGAAGTCCCCCCGCCAATATCCAACACCATTGACCCGCACGCCTCATCAACTGGCAGACCAGCACCAATGGCGGCGGACATAGGTTCCTCAATCAGATGCACCTCTCTGGCACCGGCCATTGCTGCCGATTCCCGGATGGCACGACGCTCCACTTGGGTGGAACCACAAGGCACACAAATGAGTATCCGTGGACTAGGCCGCAACAGCTTGTTTTTATGAACTTTCTCAATAAAAAAACGCAACATCCGTTCAGTCACGGCAAAGTCGGCAATGACCCCGTCTTTTAAAGGCCTAATGGCGGTGATATTGCCGGGAGTCCTCCCCAACATACGTTTAGCTTCAATCCCCACTGCGGCAATGGTCTTCTGGCCGCGTACCTTGTCCTCTTTGATAGCGACGACGGAAGGCTCATTAAGGACAATGCCTTGTCCGGGAATGTATATCAAGGTATTGGCGGTCCCTAAATCTATCGAGAGATCATTTGAGAATAGGCCGCGAATTCGTTTGAACATTATTACCTGTGTCCTATGGAAGAAAAATACTGTTACTTTATCAATCAAGCGGGTATTTGAGCAAGATATAAAGTATCATATTTATATCGCCTTGCTTTTCATGGAGTAAAAAATGTCGTTATCGGAAAATGATGTCAATAAAATCGCGCACTTGGCACGCTTGGGTATCGAAAATGAAGACATTGGCCATTATGCACAAGACCTATCCGGGCTGTTGGCGTTAATGGCTCAAATGGAAGCTTTGGACACTACGGGCATCAAACCCATGGCACACCCCTTGGACCAATGCCAGCGTTTACGCCCTGATGTGGTCACCGAACAAAACCAGCGCGACCATTTCCAAGCCATTGCCCCGCAAACACAAGACGGGCTTTATCTCGTCCCTAAAGTTATTGAGTAAAGGGAACACCTGCACATGCACAGCCAAACCATTAGCCAGTTAGCCCACGGACTGCGTTCTGGGCAATTTTCCAGCGTTGAACTGACCCAACACTTTTTGGAACGTATCAAACGTTACCCCGAACTCAACGCCTACATCACCGTCACCGACCAACCCGCGCTGCAAACGGCACAATTGGCTGATGCCAAAATTGCCGCTGGTACGGCTGGGCTGCTGACAGGCATCCCTATGGCACATAAAGATATTTTTTGTACGCAAGGGGTTAAAACCAGTTGCGCGTCAAAAATGCTGGACAATTTTATTGCACCTTACAACGCCACGCTGGTGGACAAGCTAGATCAAGCCGGTGCGGTCATGCTGGGCAAGCTCAATATGGATGAGTTTGCCATGGGTTCGTCCAATGAAACCAGCTTTTATGGTGCCGCCAAAAACCCTTGGGACACCAACAAAGTGCCGGGCGGCTCTTCGGGCGGTTCGGCGGTTGCAGTGGCGGCACAATTGGCCGTCTACGCCACCGGCACAGATACCGGGGGGTCTATCCGCCAACCCGCTGCACTGTGCGGCATCACCGGCTTAAAACCCACCTACGGGCGCATTTCCCGTTACGGCATGATTGCCTACGCATCCAGCCTTGACCAAGCTGGGCCAATGGCCAGGAGTGCCGAAGATGCCGCGATTTTATTGCAGGCTATGGCAGGTTTTGACCCCAAAGATTCCACCAGTGCCGACGTACCGGTGGCGGATTATTTGGCGGACATCAACCAACCCTTGCAGGGACTGACCATTGGCCTACCTAAAGAATTTTTTGCCGAAAGTCTGAATGCAGAAATGGCCGGAGTGTTGGCAACAGCCATTGCCGAATACCAAAAATTAGGCGCCACTATCAAAGACGTGTCCATGCCTAACCTTAAGCTGGCGATCCCCGCCTATTATGTGATTGCATCGGCAGAATGCTCCGCCAACTTATCACGCTTTGATGGCGTGCGTTTTGGCCACCGCTGCCAAAATGCACAAGACTTGACCGACTTGTATGTGCGCTCACGCGGCGAAGCCTTTGGCAAGGAGGTAAAGCGCCGCATTCTGATGGGGACTTACGCGCTATCAGCGGGCTATTACGATGCCTACTACTTGAAAGCGCAAAAAGTCCGCCGACTGATTAGCGAAGACTTTAGCAAAGCCCTGACTGAAGTGGACGTTATCATGAGTCCGGTCACACCCTCCCCTGCGTTTGGCATCGGCGAAAAACTGGCCGACCCTATTGAGATGTATCTTGCCGATATTTACACCATTGCCGTCAATCTGGCCGGATTGCCAGCTCTGTCAGTTCCGGCTGGCTTCATCAACGGCTTGCCCGCTGGCCTGCAAATCATCGGCAATTATTTTCAGGAAGCCAAGCTGTTAAATGTCGCCCACCGCTATCAGCAAGTGACTGATTGGCATCATCAACAGCCCCAAAAATTTTCCTAATTTAATCGCGACATTACATTCATAACTTGTTTTTAAAATCCACTGTCCAACAGGCGCTGTTAACCATTTGGGGGCGATTCCTCAGCAAAAATGAACACGCTCAGAGATTCATCAGAGAGCCCTGGGGGGTTGTCAAGGGGGAGTGAATTCTCAATAGAAGCACTAATGTTGACCAGATCGACATCAGATGGACTTTCAGTTAAATCATCGTCTTTTGCGGCTGGTTCAAATGGTTCAACAGCTAATCCTTTTGAGATTAGGGTACGCAAATCATCAATCAAATTTGTATCTTCTTGGGTACTATTATTATCGCTGGATGTGTAGGGATGTATCTCCAGCTCTTTTAATCGATTGAATACAGATTCCATCGCCAAATCTGGATTGCGATAAAAGGCACTACCTCGAATCCTCGCGAATTTCCAACCTAGTCTTTCAAGGATAGCTTGACGGTTCATGTCTTCGGCCAGCTTTTCAATCGGATGATATCTATCACCATCACACTCAACTGCCAGTCGTTTACCAACTCCTTCAACCACCATATCGATTCGAAAGTAACCCGCCTCAACTTGCGTTGTTACTTTGAATCCAGCTGTTGTCAGCCGCTTCAACACTTCTTTTTCAAACGGGGACTCTGTCCTACCTACTTGTTGTTCGTAATTTCTAAGAGATGAATCCGGGTCACGGACGTGCTGAAGCAAGCGGTAGCGTAGGTCAGCTGCCTTTAAGTGAAGATCAGGATCAAACGAGTGAATCACCCATAGTTGATCCCGCGCCCTACTTGCCGCTACGTTATATCTCTTTTTCGTTTGCTCAAAAGCCCCTTCCCCTGTAGTACGTAAGACATTGGTATCAGAAGCACTATCAACCAACGAAAGAAAAATCACGTCCCGCTCATCGCCCTGAAACTCACCAGAGATACCCGCTTGAATTCTTCTATTTTCTATCTCAA
>CAIYOW010000076.1 GCA_903927955.1 uncultured Methylococcaceae bacterium
AGGTAATTCAATTCGATGATCTGCCCGTCTTCCGGCAAGGGCAGCAGGGCGTTCAGGAAGTCTTTCAGCAACAGCGGGTGTTCGCCGAAGATTTTCTTGAACACCAGGTCGTTCTTGGGGTCTAGGTAGCGGGGCATGGGGGTGGCCTAGGGGAGATGGGGCTTTAAGATTATCAACAAATTCAATTATATCAAAAAAACCCAATCTCAATTAAACAACTCCCCTTGCGCTCCGGGCAACGGGCCGACAGTTTCTAGGGAGGTTTTTCGAGATGCCCTTAAATTTTACTTCATTAACGGTAGCATCCACCCTTCTAATTAGGGAACATTAAAAAACGTCATTCTACAAAAACGACATATTTATGAATCAATAACTTAAAAATCTATTTTTCATGAAATCAGTGGTTTTTTCGAGCTTCCCACTATTCCAGACGCTTTAGCCGATACAAAGCGGAAATGTCTTCTTCGCCAAAACCTTCAGCCATTAATTGCTGATATGCCAATACCGTGGCATCGGTCAGTGGTAGCGGCAACCCTGCCTGTATAGCCATTGCTTGGCAAATTTTTAAATCTTTATGGTGTAAGGCCAGCTTGAAACCGGGGGCAAACACGCCATTAGTCATGCTGGCACCACGGTGGTCTAGAAACCAATTGCCCGCCGCACCACCGGCAACCGCTTCCAGCACTTGTGCCATCGGCAACTGCTGTGCCGCTGCAAAAGCCAGTGCTTCGGTGACGGCCTGATTAATGCCCGCACACATCACTTGGTTGACCGCTTTAGCCGCTTGCCCCGTGCCGGTAGGGCCAATGTGGATAATCCTTGCGGTCATCGCCTCAAGCACCAGCCGCACTTTTGCCAATGCTTGTGCATCGCCACCCACCATCATCGACAAGATGCCGTTTTTGGCCCCTTCCACGCCACCGGACACAGGGGCATCCAAAAACGCCACTTGCCGTGTCGCCAATAACGCCGCTGCCTGCACAGCGGTTTCGCGACTGACTGTTGACATATCCACCACCACTGCACCGGGCCTGATGCTTCCGGCGATAGCTTGCACTAACGACAATACATCGTTATCCGCCGATACGCACAACAGCACCATGTCAACTTGGGCTGCCAATTGTTCCGGTTTTTCGTAAACCGCCACTGCGAAGGGTTGTGCAAAGTCGTGGGCTTTGGCGGTGGTACGGTTATAAACCGCCGCCAAATAGCCTGCTCTGGCAAGATTGGTCGCCATGCCTTGGCCCATTGCCCCCAACCCTATCATGCCTGCCCTCATGTTTATTTCTCCAAGTAAGTGTAAGCACCCAGGCCTGCCAACAATTCTTGCTCGCAAAACTGTTGTTGTGCCAAGCTCAGTGTACTGTTGGCCAGTTTTTCGCGGTAGGCAACCATCAATTCTGCACTGCTGATATGCACATAGTCGAGCAATTCGGAAACATCCTCGCCTTCTTGCAAATCATAGAAATGATAGCCCTGATCGTCGAGCTTAATGTTGATGGAATGGGTATCACCAAACAGGTTGTGCATATCGCCCAAGATTTCCTGATACGCGCCGACCATAAAAAACCCGATCAAATAATGGTCGTCTTTGCTGATACGATGGATAGGCAAGGTTTTTTCCAGATTTTGCCCTTCTATATATTGGTCAATACGCCCGTCCGAATCACAGGTCAAATCTTGGATGACGGCGCGGCAAGTGGGTTGTTCATTAAGACGGTGGATGGGCATGATGGGGAATATCTGGTCGATGCCCCATATATCGGGCAACGACTGGAACAGCGAGAAATTGCAGAATATTTTGTCCGCCAACTTTTCATTCAGCTCTTGCAAAATCTCCGCTTCGCTTTGGTTGTTGGGGTTAAGCTGGCTGTGGATTTGCTGGCAAATGATGGCATAGCTGTTTTCTGCCTGCGCCAATTCGGTGATGCCCAGTTTGTCACGGGCAAATTTAGCGCGGGCTTCGGCCAGCAAAAAATGGGCATCATGATAGCCTTCCACCAAATTATAAGCCTCCGGCAAGGGCTGTAATGCCGATTCGTTGCTGTACACCGATTCTATATCGGTGACATTGGTGATCAGCACGGCATGATGGGCGGTCAAGGCACGGCCCGATTCGGTGATAATATCGGGTTGCGGCACTTGTTTTTCGGCACAAATATCGGCAAAACTGCGGACAATATTATGGGCATATTCATCCAAGCTGTAGTTGATTGACGATTCGCGGCGCGAACGGCTGCCGTCGTAATCGACCCCTAGGCCGCCACCGGCATCGACCACTTTGATTTTTGCGCCTAAGCGGTGTAGTTCCACATAAAACTGCCCTGCTTCCTTAAGGGCAATTTTAATGTCGTGGATATTGGCAATTTGCGAACCCATGTGAAAATGCATCAGTTGCAAGCAATCCAGCAAATCAGCCTGTTTTAACCGCTCCAACAATTGCAGCACTTCATAGGCATGTAGCCCAAATTTGGATTTTTCCCCGCCGCTGTTTTGCCATTTGCCAGCACTGATGCTAGACAAGCGCACCCGTAAACCCAAGCAAGGTTTGATGTCCAAACGGGCGGCCTCTTCAATAATCAGCTCCAATTCCAAGGGCTTTTCAATCACCAAATACAATTTTAGCCCCATTTGCTGGCCAATCAGAGCCAAACGGATATAGGCACGGTCTTTGTAGCCGTTACACACCACCACCCCGTGTTTAGACAAGGCCATAATGGCCAGCAACTCAGGTTTGCTGCCAGCCTCAAGGCCGATATTGTCAGCCGCCAAAATACCCTCCACCACTTGCCGTTGCTGGTTGACTTTAATAGGATAAACGGGCGTGTAATGGCCTTGGTAACCCAAATGGGCACAGGCTTTTTTAAAGGCGTGGTCCAAGCGGGTGACACGGTCTTTTAAAATATCGGTGAAGCGCACCAGCACCGGCAACGACAATTGCTTGTCTTTCAAAGACTCGGCAATTTCAAACAAATCCAACGCCACATCTTGGCCTTGGCTGGGCTGTACGCACACATGGCCGCTTGAATTAATGGAAAAATAGCCGTCGCCCCAGTTTTCTATGGCGTACAGTTGCGCGGATTGTGCCGTTGTCCAAGTTTTATCTGCAGTCAAATTCATGTTCCACTCGGTATTTATGCCAAAATTAGGGCAAATTCTAATATAATGGCTTTTTATTTATCCGTTTATTTTTCTGGAACCCCATCATGAACCCATCCGAATGGTTCACCGAGCAAGTACCCGGTGCCGAATCTGCATTTTCCCTAAAAATCAAGAAAAAATTGCACGAGGAACAATCCCCGTTCCAATTTCTGGAAATTTATGAGACCGAAACCTTCGGCAACTTGATGGTGATTGACGGCTGCACCATGGTGTCCACCCGCGACAATTTTTTTTACCATGAAATGATGAGCCACCCTGCCGTGTTCAGCCACCCTGACCCTAAACGGGTTTGGATTATCGGTGGCGGCGATTGCGGCACGCTAAAAGAAGTATTAAAACATGGCAATGTTGAGCACGCAGTGCAAATAGACATTGATGAACGGGTCACCCGTTTGGCGGAAATTTATTTCCCTGAATTGTGCGAATCCAATAACGACCCGCGTGCCGAATTAAAATTTATTGACGGTATCAAATGGGTCAAAGATGCTGCTCCTAATTCTGTTGATATTATCATTGTTGACAGCACCGATCCGGTCGGCCCTGCAGAAGGTTTGTTTGGCGAAGCTTTTTATCGTGATTGTTTCAATTGCTTGTCAGAAAACGGTATATTGGTACAGCAAAGCGAATCGGCCTTGTTCCATCTTAAACTGATTGGTGAAATGCGGGCCGCTATGGGCAATTCCGGTTTAAGCCATTTGCAGACCTTATTTTTTCCGCAATGTTTGTACCCGTCGGGTTGGTGGAGCGCCACGTTGGCGGCAAAAAACCCATTGCCTGTCTTTAGGGAACAAGATTGCCTTGATAAAGCCTTCGATACTGTTTATTACAATGCCGATATCCATAAAGCGGCAATGGCGCAACCGGAATTCTTTAAAAAGGCCTTTTCATTATAAATGGACGTATTGCTGACCTTTAGGCTTATTGAGCGCATTAGCAACCTGCTGCGCTCGGAAGAGCGTAAAAAATTTGCCGCTCTTGGCTTACATCCCGTGCATATCCAAGTTTTGGAATATTTGGCGGTTTGTAACCGCTTTAGCGACACCCCAGCATCGGTGGCGGAATATTTGGGCTTGACTAAAGGCACAATATCGCAATCGATACAGGTGCTGGCACGCAAAGGCTATCTGACCAAAAACCCAGATAGCGAAGATGGCCGCGTCGTCCATTTGGCCTTATCCGCCGCTGGCGCAAAACTGCTGCATGATACCAAGCCTTTGGATGTCTTTAAAATGGCGGAACAAGCATTGGCCCAACAAGAGTTTAGCCATATCGACGCGGCTCTTGGCGCTATCTTGGCTGAACTGCAAAAGGCCAATAATGCCAAAAGTTTTGGTGTCTGCCATAGCTGCGTCAATTTTATTGTCCATGATGATGCTTATTTGTGCAACCTCACCCAATTGCCGCTAAGCGCTACAGATTCACAGCAAATATGCCGTGAACATGTTTTAATGCCGAACGCCTGACCCAGCCAACCGTTACTTGAGCGTTTGCTGTTTTCCGATACCCCAACCAGAGAGCCCGACATGTTTGACCCTAAATCGATTGATGATATTGCCAACCGTTTAGCCGGTGCAATCCCGCCCGGATTAAACCATTTAAAAGAAGATATGGAAAAAAACTTCCATGCCATTTTACAAAGTGCATTAGCCAAACTGGATTTGGTGACCCGCGAAGAATTTGAAGTGCAAAAACTGGTGTTGGCCAAAACCCGTTCTAAACTGGAAGAATTAGAAAAACGCGTCGCCCAAATGGAACAAAACATCACCGAAGACCAGCCACCCAGTGACCCACAAGTCGAACTGTAATGGTTTTGATGGTGCAGCGGCCCAACACGGCTGATGGCTGTCGTCCTATTAGACAACGATGCCGTTAGCGGTGCTGTTCAGCCGTGGGCGTTCCGGCATTGCCGCGCCATTGGTGACAGTTGAAGTGCATGTCGCCAATGGCCTGCCCGCCCTATCCATTGTTGGCCTACCAGAAGCAGCCGTTAAAGAAAGCAAAGACCGCGTCCGTGGTGCCATCATCAATGCCCATTTTGAATTTCCGGCCCAGCGTATCACCGTTAATCTTGCCCCAGCGGATTTGCCCAAAGAAGGTGGTCGCTACGACTTGGCGATTGCCTTGGGCATACTGGCCGCTTCAGGGCAGATCAGCAACCAGCAGCTAGACCAGTACGAATGTGTCGGCGAGTTGTCATTGAGCGGCGCATTGCGCCCGATTGTCGGCGTGTTGCCGGTGGCCCTGCAAGCCCGTGACCACGGACGCAAGCTGATTTTGCCGAGGCAAAATGTTGCCGAAGCGGCTTTGGTCAGTGGCATAGAAATTATCCCCGCCAACCATTTATTGGAAGTTTGCGCGCATCTGTGCGGGCAACAGCCGATTCCTATTGAACACCAGCATATTGCCAACCAAGAACACCATCCTGACTTGGATTTTGCTGATGTGCAAGGGCAATACCATGTCAAACGCGCGTGTGAAATTGCCGCTGCCGGAGCGCACAACTTATTGCTGATTGGCCCGCCAGGCACGGGCAAATCCATGATTGCCTCGCGCTTGCCAACCATCCTGCCAAAACTGACCGAACAACAGGCGCAAGAAACCGCTGCCATTGCTTCCATCAGTGACCAAGGCTTGGATGTTGGCAACTGGCTAAGGCCGCCTTATCGGGCACCGCACCATAGCGCTTCCGCCGCCGCACTGGTGGGCGGTGGCAGCAACCCGCGTCCAGGCGAAATATCACTGGCCCATAACGGCACGTTATTTTTGGATGAACTGCCCGAATTTGACCGCAAGGTGTTGGAAGTGCTGCGCGAACCCTTGGAAACCGGACACATCACCATTTCCAGGGCGGCACGGCAAACCGACTTCCCCGCCCGCTTCCAGCTGATAGCAGCGATGAACCCCTGCCCGTGCGGCTATTTGGGCGATGCCTCTGGACGTTGCCATTGCACTGCCGAGCAAGTGGCGCGCTATCGGGCAAAAATATCCGGCCCGTTGCTGGACAGGATAGACATGCATTTGGAAGTGCCGCGCGTCAGCCATGAAATTTTACGCAAAGGTTCGCCCGACGGCGAAGAATCCAGCACCCAAATCCGCCAACGGGTGGTTGCTGCGCGTAACCTTGCCTTGGCAAGGGCGGGCAAGGCCAACGCGCTGTTGTCCGCTAAAGAGGTCAAACAGTTTTGCGGCTTGTCAGAATCAGGGCACCAACTGCTGGAGCAGGCAATGGACAAATTTGGCTTATCCAACCGAGCTTATCACCGTATTTTAAAGCTGGCGCGCACTATTGCCGATTTGGCCGGTTGCGAGTCGATAGGGCTGGTGCATTTGGGCGAGGCCATCGGCTACCGCAAACTTGACCGGCAAAGCCAGTAAAATCAATTGCCCTAACGGCTATTAGCGTAAATTTCACGTTCAGGTATAATGAAATGCAATGGCGGATACGCTTGCTAATAAATTTTGCCTGAAAATCGGCACAATTTAGTTTAAAAACACTTAACGGAACTATGGCACAAAAACTTTATATTCAAACCAATGGCTGTCAGATGAACGAATACGACTCTGACAAAATGCGTGATGTGTTACATGCTTCGCACGGTTTTGAATTGATCGACGACCCCAAGCTAGCCGATGTGCTGCTGCTCAACACCTGCTCTATCCGCGAAAAAGCCCAAGAAAAGGTCTTTTCGGCACTGGGGCAATGGCGCATTATTAAAGAAAAACGCCCAAATGTGATTATTGGCGTGGGCGGCTGTGTCGCCAGCCAAGAAGGCGCGGATATACAAAAGCGCGCGCCTTTTGTTGATATGGTGTTCGGCCCTCAAACCCTGCACCGCTTGCCGCAATTGCTTGACCAAGTGCGTGACAAACACCGCCCCGTGGTCGATATTTCGTTCCCTGAAATCGAAAAATTTGATGCTATGCCGGAACCCCGTGCCGAAGGCCCCAAAGCCTTTGTGTCGGTGATGGAAGGTTGCAGCAAATATTGCAGCTTTTGTGTGGTGCCTTACACGCGCGGCGAAGAAATCAGCCGGCCCTTAGATGATGTGTTGGCGGAGATAACCGCCTTGGCCCAGCAAGGTGTGCGTGAAGTCAACCTGCTTGGGCAAAATGTCAATGCCTACCGTGGCATGATGGAAGATGGTGACATTGCCGATTTTGCCCTGCTGTTGCATTATGTCGCCGCCATTGACGGCATCGGTCGCATCCGTTTCACCACCTCGCATCCGGTGGAATTTACCGACAGCCTGATTGAAGCGTTTGCCGAAATACCGCAATTGGTCAACCATTTGCATTTGCCAGTGCAAAGCGGTTCGGACAGCATCCTTAAAAAAATGAAACGCGGTCACAGCCAAGCCGATTATCTCGAAATAATTAGAAAATTACGCTTAGTACGCCCCGATATTTGCCTATCTTCTGATTTTATCATTGGTTTTCCGGGTGAAACTGATGAAGAATTTGAACAAACCCTATCATTTGTTGAAAAAATAGGGTTCGACTTATCTTTCAGCTTTATCTACAGCCCCCGTCCCGGCACACCCGCTGCCGAGTTGCCGGACACCGTACCTATGGCGGTCAAAAAACAACGGCTGGAACGCTTCCAAAACCTTGTCAACGGCATGGCGGCAGCAATTGCCCAAAGCATGATCGATACGGTGCAAACGGTACTGGTGGAAGGGCCGTCCAAAAAGAACCCACTGCAAATGCAGGGCCGCACCGAAAATAACCGGGTGGTCAATTTTATTGGCCACCCACGGCTTGCCGGGCAATTTGTCGATGTGCTGATCACCGAAGCCCAGCCCAACTCATTGCGCGGGCGCATGATATTAGCCGATGCCGCACAACTAACCGCCCAGCAATAAAGCATCATCATGATTTCACAGGAAATAGCTTTAATTCCCGACGACAACCACCGGTTATCTAATTTTTGCGGCCAACTTGACAGCCATTTGCGCCAAATAGAAATCCGCTTGCAGGTGGAGATTGCCAACCGTGGCAATCAGTTTAAAGTGACCGGACTAGACCCGGCCGTTAAGGCCGCTTGTGTGGTGATGCAAAAACTGTTCGACAGCACCGCCCAAGAGCAACTGACCGCAGAAGCCATTCACCTTGCCATGCAAGATGCCTCGATTGAACAACTGCTTAATGATGCCCCCCCGGACAATAGCCCCTCCCTGGTATCGATCAAAACCAAGTTTGGGCTGATTAAAGGCCGTGGCCCCAACCAGCAGGAATACCTTAAAAAAATTATGTCCCACGACATTAATTTTGGTGTCGGGCCGGCCGGTACCGGTAAGACTTATCTGGCAGTGGCCTGTGCCATAGAAGCTTTACAGACCGAGCGGGTCAGAAAAATTATTTTGGTGCGCCCTGCCGTTGAGGCTGGCGAAAAACTGGGCTTTTTGCCGGGCGATATGGCGCAAAAAGTCGATCCGTATTTGCGCCCCCTGTATGATGCCCTGTACGAAATGCTGGGCTTTGAGCGGGTGGAAAAAATGATTGACCGTGGCATTATTGAGGTGGCGCCATTGGCGTTCATGCGCGGGCGCACTTTAAACGATGCCTTTATCATCTTAGATGAAGCGCAAAACACCACGGTCGAACAAATTAAAATGTTCCTGACCCGCGTCGGTTTCGGCTCAACCGCTGTGGTCACCGGCGATGTCACACAAATTGACTTGCCCAACGAAAAAATGTCCGGGCTACGCCATGTGCTGGAAGTGCTAAAAGACATTGAAGGCATCAGCTTCACCTTCTTTAATGCCCGTGATGTCGTCCGCCACCCGCTTGTGCAGCGTATCGTGCTGGCCTATGAAGCCTACGAACAATCGGCAAAATCCGCCTTATGAACCTACTGGACATTCAGCTGGCAAGCCAGTCCGCAAATTTGCCCGAGACTAGCCAAATCCAGCAGTGGGTTGATGCCGCCTTGGCAGATTATGCCCACGACACTGAAATTGTCGTACGTATTGTCGATACTGAAGAAAGTGCTGAGCTAAACAGCCAATACCGACAAAAACAAGGCCCGACCAATATCTTGAGTTTTCCGTTTGAATTGCCCGAAGCACTGGCAGACATGGAAGACATGCCCATAAACCTACTGGGTGATCTGGTCATTTGTGCGCCAACATTACGAGACGAAGCCCAACAACAGCACAAGCCCTTGGCAGACCATTGGGCGCATATTATAGTCCACGGCGTGTTGCATTTGCTGGGCTATGACCATCTGGACGATGATGAAGCTGACATCATGGAACACAAAGAAATCAGTATCCTGCAATCCTTAAACATCAAAAACCCATATATTCAGGTGACAAACCCATGAGCGACGGCCAACCTCCTAGTAGACACTCCCCACAGAAAAGCTGGGTTGATAAAATCACCCACTTACTGACAGGGGAGCCCCAAGACCTTGATGACCTTTTGGAAATATTAAGGGAAGCGCGTGAAAAACGTCTATTAGAAACCGATGCCTTATCAATGATTGAAGGGGTGCTGCAAGTGTCGCAAATGCGCGTTAGGGACATCATGATACCCCGCGCGCAAATGGTGGTGGTGCCACAAAACGCGCCATTGGTTGACATTTACCCTTTAGTCATTGAATTTTGCCACTCCCGCTATCCGGTAATTGCCGATGACCGCAGCAACGTGGTAGGCGTATTGCTTGCCAAAGACTTGCTGGCTCAGGTGCTGCAAAACAAGATTGCCACCGTGCAAGCCATCATGCGCCCTGCCACCATCGTACCCGAAAGCAAGCGCCTGAACGTATTGCTGAAAGAATTGCGCACCAATGGCAACCACATGGCTATCGTTATTGATGAGTACGGACAAGCCTCCGGCTTAGTCACAATCGAAGACGTGCTGGAGCAAATTGTCGGCGAAATTGAGGATGAACATGACGACCACGATGATGAAAGCTACATTATCCAGCGTAATGAATTCGAGTATATGATCAAGGCGTTAACGCCCATCGAAGAATTTGACGAACATTTTTCAACCACATTCACTTCAGATGATTACGACACCATCGGCGGCTTTATAGTCAGCGAACTGGGGCACATGCCCAAAAAAGGCGAAATCCTGGTGGTGGGCAACCTGCGCTTTGAAGTGATCCGCGCCGATAACCGCCGTGTGCATTTATTAAAACTTAAAATCAACAAATAAACCTGACGGAGGCAAACATGAACAAGCAGACGATATTAGTGACCGGTGGTGCAGGCTACATAGGCAGCCACGCCTGCCTGGAATTGCTGCAGGCAGGCTTTGAGGTGGTGGTTGCCGACAACCTGTGCAACAGCAAATACGAATCACTGGCGCGGGTGCAACAAATCACCGGCAAAACCCTAAAATTTTACCAGGCCGACATCCGTGACAAAGCCGCATTGACCGCCATTTTCCAAGAACAAGCCATTGACACAGTCATCCATTTCGCCGGTCTGAAAGCCGTGGGCGAATCTTGCCAGCAACCTTTACGTTATTTTGAAAACAATGTTTACGGCAGCATTGTACTGATCGAAGCCATGCAGCAAGCCAATGTCAAACAAATAGTGTTCAGCTCCTCGGCAACCGTCTATGGCGAACCGCCTTCGACCCAATATGTCGAACATTTCCCAATGGCGGCGGTCAACCCTTATGGGCGCACTAAAGCGATGGTTGAAGATATTTTGCGCGATGTATCGGCAGCCGACCAACTGGCGCAAGCGGAAAATCCGTGGAAAATTGCCCTGCTACGTTATTTTAACCCCATTGGTGCCCATGACAGCGGCCTGATCGGCGAAGACCCCAATGGCATCCCCAACAACCTGATGCCTTATGTATCGCAAGTCGCCATAGGCAAACTGGCTCAATTATCAGTGTTTGGCGACGACTACCCCACCCCTGACGGCACCGGTATCCGCGATTATATTCATGTGGTGGACTTGGTCAAAGGGCATATCAAGGCCATTACCGCATTGCAAGGCGAATTGTTCAGCGGGGGTGCTTGCAAGGCTTATAATTTGGGTGCTGGCAAAGGCTATAGCGTACTGGAAATTGTCAACGCCTTTGAGCGGGTGACCGGACAAACAATCAATTACAAAATCGCCTCCAGACGGGCGGGCGACTTGGCTGAGTTTTTTGCCGACCCTGCTTTGGCCCTAAAAGAACTGGGCTGGCAAGTGGAAAAAAGCTTGGATGACATGGTTGCTGACACTTGGGCTTGGCAGACCAAAAACCCACAGGGTTATAACTGATTGATGTATTGGTCGAGTCGGTTGTCCCGAATCGCACTGCCTAATCAATTTTTCAGGGTGAAATTGTCTATAAAATCGGCTATGATTCAAGCAATAACCGATTAGCCCAATAACAACTATGCCCCAGAAAAAAACCATAACCGACAAAACCAAACTAAACGAGATTGTTGCCGAGGCTCGGCGCAACCAAACCTTAAGGGAACAATCTTATCGTGGTCAGGCATTAAAAATGTACCCGTGGATTTGCGGTCGCTGCACGCGGGAATTCACCCATAAAAATTTGGTTGAATTGACCGTGCACCATAAAAACCACGACCATGACTTTAACCCAGCCGATGGCAGCAACTGGGAACTGCTGTGCCTTTATTGCCACGACAACGAGCATCAGCGTTACGAAGAAACCCGTTATGGCATTAGCAGCCAAACCGCCAAAGCTACAGCACCGGAGGCAAAACATAACCCGTTTGCCAACTTGAAAACCCTGTTGGACAGCAAAAAATAAAGCCAGTTATTAACGGTTATTCAGCGAAGCAATGGCAACATTGGCCAAAGCATCGGCGCGTTCATTGCCTTGATTGCCGGAATGGCCTTTGACCCATTTCCATTCAATTTGATGACCGGACATGGCGGTATCCAACCGGCGCCATAGGTCTTCATTTTTGACAGGCGTTTTGGCGGCGGTTTTCCAGCCGCGCTTTTTCCAATTGGGCATCCATTCGGTAATGCCTTGCAGGACATATTTTGAATCGCTGTTAAGCTCGACCCGACAAGGCCGTTTTAGTGATTCGAGTGCCACGATTGCCGCCATCAGTTCCATACGGTTGTTGGTGGTGAGCACTTCGCCACCAAACAATTCCTTGGCTGTGCCGTTGTGGCTCAGCAAAACCCCCCAACCGCCCGGGCCAGGGTTGCCCTTGCAGGCACCATCGGTATAAATAATAACGGCTTCAGTCATATTGCTTGGTGTGTTGTTTGCTAGGTGCAGCCGTGCGGTGCATACTGTTTGCCATAACTAGACGCGGCTTGGCATCCGCCACTGGCGTTAAAGGGATAAGATTATAGCGCCGCTTGATGGCTTTAATGGCATAAGCGGTTGAAGCAATCGGGTTGCCTATGGCAATATACTTGCCATTGCGCGTGGTCACCTTCTCCAGCATAAAATCTGAAGATTGCACCACTTCAAAATTTAACAGCTTAAGCCAATCCAAAATGCGCGGGCGACCAATAAAATGGCCTTTCCAAGAATCGGCAAGATGCCTGTCCCATAAATATTGGCAACGTATCCACAGACACCACGGGTTAAAATTTAACACCAAGAAAATGCCTTCGGGTTTTAACACCCGCTCAATTTCGCGCATGGTCTGAAAACGGAATGCATCAAATTCAAGCAAATGTGGCACAATGATCATATCCACGCTATCGCTTTGCAAAGGCAAGCGGTAAGCTTTGGCCTGTATTTTTCTGGCATCGTCACAGCCTAGATGTTTGGCATCCAAGATTGTATAATTTTTATAGAGCAAACAATCAACAAATTCATGCTCCCAACCCAATCCACCAATCTGCAAAACCGTCTGCTGGCAGCTTACGGTGATTGATTTTTGCAGATATTGGCATTCCAAATCCCGCAATAGCTTGCCTCTTGGGGTTTGGTAACAGGCAAACAGAAAATTTCGTTTCATTAATTATGCTCGATAAATCATACATTAATGTATAACATTAAAATAAAACACGTTATACTTAAATCGTCCCCCACGCAGAACAGATCATTTGGCCCATTATGATGACGCATGTTAATTTTAACAGGCTAGTTAATCACTTTTTAGTTTTGCTTGCCCTGTTTGTGACAGGATGCTCCGAAGCACCTAAAGAAAGCTTAAACTTAGCCGAAGACACCGCAGTTACTAATGACGAAGGTCTTTACCCGCCTCACAGCGGCCATAATAAACTTAAATTCAATACCCATCATAGCCACGCCAAGGATCAATACCAAACCGTTTGGGAGCGGCTATTTTCGCTCTACGCGCTACCTGAGATACAAAACCCACGCATTGACCGTGCCATCGACTGGTATCTGCAACATCCGGCCTCACTGGCTATTATCCAGCAACGGGCAGAGCCTTATTTGTACCTCATCCTTGACGAAATTGAGGCCAAAGGCATGCCCGGCGAACTGGCCTTGCTACCGGTTGTGGAAAGCGCTTTCGTGCCGGATGCCTATTCTAGGGCGGATGCCAGTGGGCTATGGCAATTTGTCCCCGGCACAGGCGAAGATTATGGCCTTGAACAAAACGAGTGGTATGACGGACGGCGCGACATTTACGCCTCCACCCAAGCAGCCACCACTTACCTAAAAGAATTGAGCGAAATGTTTGATGGCGACTGGTTGCTTGCCCTTGCTTCTTATAACTGCGGACAGAATAAAGTCAAAAGAACCATCGAAAAAGATGATGGACAATATCAAAATCCCGACTATTGGACATTGGATTTGCCTGAAGAAACCCAAGACTATGTGCCAAAGTTATTGGCCATAGCCAGAATTTTTGCCCATGCCGAAGACTATGGCATTGATTTAAGATACATACCTAACAAACCTTATTTGCAAATGGTGGACATCCAATCGCCATTGGACTTAAAAAAAGCAGCCCAATTGGCGCATACCCCGTTTGATAAATTCAAAAAGCTCAACCCAGGCTTCAACCGCTCTTGCACCGCACCGCAAGGCCCGCACCGGTTATTGGTGCCAGCTGATAAAGCGGAACTTTTCAAAAACAGTTTAGCTATATTGCCGTTTAATGAAAGGCTGGACATCAACCAATACTTTTATGAACAACGCATGGCAAGCGCCGAGCAAGAACAGGCGCAACAATCGCCCCCCCGTTTAAACCGTGAGCAAGAAAAAAGCAAGCCAGCCGATGTTACCCGCAACCGTAACGCCAATTCCGCCAGCCCAAAATATACTGTGAAGCGCGGTGACAGCTTAACGTCTATCGCCAGTAAAACCCATACTACTGTTAAAGACTTACAGGCCTTCAATAAGCTACCTAAGCCTAGCGTGCGTTACGGCATGACTTTGCTGTTGCCTGTCGCCCCAACAAAAAGTTACAGCCCTGCGCCATTAGCCGCAAAATATACTGCCCCTACTGCTAGTGTCGCGGGCAACCCTATTGCCGCTATGAAGAAAACCGGCACGACGAAAACCAATGCCCAAGCAGCCGCCACTACCCACAGTCCCGCGCCTTTGGTGAGTAAAACAGTAGCCATTAGCAAAGCTAATAATACTGAGCATAACACTAAGTTTATTAACAAAGTGTTGACCACTGCAAACCGCAAATCAGCTAGCAAAGCCAGCACAGCACAACTAGCCAGCTCTGCAGCCACTATCAAACTGCTCCGTTACACCGTGGGCAAAGGCGATTCCCTGACCCATATTGCCAAGAAATTTAATGTGCCGTTAAGCGAACTGCAAAAATCTAACGCTGACTTATCGGCTAAAAGCTTACGGCCGGGCCAGACGCTAAAAATCTTAGTGGATGGGCAACCAAGAAGCTAATGGCATTAATGGGTCAGGACACCATCAAAACCGTTGTCTTACCCCAATATTGGCTATAAAAACGCATTGGCTTTGCACTTTCATAAGACTTGCCTTAGCCTTGCCTTAAGCATTTTTACAGTTAAATTATGTTGTGTTATGCTAGCTCAAATTTATAGCCACCTAGCCATTATAGGTTAGGGCTATTTCTAAGCAAGGACTCATCATAGCGAGACAATAATGACAGCAGCCGTCAACACGCAGGCACTAGTGAACGATATCACTAGCGCATTAAAAGACAAACCCGGGGCACTTTTGCCGATATTACATGGTATCCAAGACGCTATTGGCTATGTACCGCCTGATTGCGTGCCGGACATCGCCAAGGCACTCAGCCTGTCGCGGGCGGAAGTTCATGGGGTGATCAGTTTTTATCATTATTTCCGCACCACACCACCCGGTCAGCACACCATCTATCTGTGCCGCGCGGAATCTTGCCAAGCCTTGGGCAGCGAAGACCTCGAAACATACGCCAAAGAAAAGCTAGGCATTGATTTTCATGAAACGACAGCGGATGGTAAATTTTCCCTCGAACCCGTTTATTGTTTAGGCAACTGTGCCTGCTCGCCCGCCATGCAAATTGGCCACGACATTTATGGGCGGGTGTCAGCTGACTCATTTGACGCCGCCCTTGCAGAATTGCAACAAGCCGAATTGGAGCCATCAGCATGACCATCACCGTTTATGTCCCCAATGATTCCAGTGCCGTCTCCTTAGGTGCCGACCGTGTTGCCAAAGCCATCGCTGCCGAAGCCGAACAGCGCGGCATCAGCATCAATTTAATCCGTAATGGCTCTTTTGGGCTGTACTGGCTGGAACCCTTAGTTGAAGTAGCCACCGAGCAAGGCCGTGTCGGCTATGGCCCGGTACAGGCCAGCGACGTGTCCAGCTTATTTGATGCCAATTTTCTGCAAGGCGGCACACATGCCTTATCACTGGGCATTGTTGAAGACCTCCCTTACCTTAAAAAGCAACAACGGCTCACTTTTGCGCGTATCGGCAAAACCAGCCCCACCGACCTAAATGACTACTTGGCCAATGACGGTTATCGCGGCCTTGCCAATGCCTTGGCGATAAGCCAAGCGGATATTGTCAAAGCAGTGACTGATTCGGGTTTGCGTGGTCGTGGTGGTGCCGCCTTTCCAACCGGCATAAAATGGAACACCGTTTTAAACACTCAAGCAGAGCAAAAATATATTATCTGCAACGCTGATGAGGGCGATTCCGGCACTTTTTCTGACCGTATGGTCATGGAAGGCGACCCGTTTGTGTTGATTGAAGGCATGACCATAGCCGGTATTGCAGTGGGCGCCAGCCAAGGCTATATCTACTTGCGGGTTGAGTATCCCCACGCCCATATTGCCCTGAACACCGCCATTGCCAACGCGTATCAGGCCGGTTATCTGGGCGAAGACATCCAGGGCAGCGGCAAAACCTTCCATCTGGAAGTCCGCCTGGGTGCTGGCGCTTATATTTGTGGTGAAGAAACCTCGTTAATGGAAAGCCTGGAAGGCAAACGCGGCCTAGTCCGCTTTAAGCCGCCGCTACCTGCCATCAGTGGCCTGTTCGGCAAGCCCACCGTAGTCAACAACGTTATCTCGCTGGCTTCCGTGCCCATTATCCTCGATAAAGGCGGCGACTATTACCGCGACTTTGGCATGGGGCGTTCGCGCGGGACTTTGCCGTTGCAATTGGCCGGCAACATAAAACAGGCTGGCTTGGTCGAACTGGCATTCGGGCTGACTTTGCGTGAACTACTGTATGATTTTGGCGGCGGTTCAGCCTCAGGACGGCCCATCAAAGCCGTGCAAGTGGGCGGGCCATTAGGTGCTTATCTGCCTGAATCACAGTTTGACACCCCCTTGGATTACGAAGCTTTTGCGGCACAATGGACAGTGCTGGGACACGGCGGCGTGGTCGTTTTTGACGACACCGTAGATATGGCAAAAATGGCAAAATACAGCATGGAATTTTGCGCCATAGAATCTTGCGGCAAATGCACACCCTGCCGCATCGGTTCCACCCGTGGCTATGAAGTGATGGATGAAATCATCAACGGCCACAATGTCGAGCAAAACACCAAACTATTGCGCGACCTTTGCAACACCCTGCTCAACGGCTCGCTTTGTGCATTAGGCGGCATGACACCCTACCCTGTCCTGAGCGCTTTAAATCACTTCCCGAAAGATTTCGGTATTGATGAGCCTGCCCAGGTGGCCTGAACTATGACGCGAGGAATCAATCATGAGCATTAATAAAGAACAAGATTTTGGCACCCCCGCCAGTGCCGCAAGCCAAACGGTAGCACTGGAAATTGACGGATTTACCGTCACCGCTCCGGTGGGCACTTCTATCATGAGGGCGGCAGCCAGCATTGGCATAGACATACCCAAGCTGTGCGCCACTGATAGCATCGAGCCATTCGGCTCGTGCCGCCTGTGCGTGGTACAGATTGAAGGCGGGCGCGGCATGCCCGCCTCTTGCACCACACCGGTTGCCGAAGGGCTTAAAGTCTGCACCCAAAACCCCAGGCTGGCTGATGTCCGTCGGGGCATTATGGAACTGTACATTTCCGACCACCCGTTGGACTGCTTGACCTGTTCCGCCAACGGTGACTGCGAATTGCAAGATATGGCCGGGGCCGTCGGTTTGCGGGAAGTGCGTTATAATCCCGTTGAAACACATCTGCAGGCCGTAAAAGACGAAAGCAACCCCTATTTCAGCTTTGACCCCAGCAAATGCATCGTCTGCTCCCGCTGTGTCCGCGCTTGTGAAGAAACCCAAGGCACGTTTGCACTCACCCTAGATGGTCGTGGCTTTGACTCCAAAGTGTCACCCAGCCAGAACCAAGCTTTCATGGACTCCGAATGTGTGTCCTGTGGTGCCTGTGTGCAAGCCTGCCCGACTGCCACCCTAATGGAAAAGTCAGTCATTGACCACGGCCAACCGGAACATGCCATAGTCACCACTTGCGCCTATTGTGGTGTCGGCTGCTCTTTCCGAGCCGAAATGAAAGGCGAACAAGTCATCCGCATGGTGCCGCATAAAGACGGTAAAGCTAACCACGGCCATTCTTGTGTCAAAGGCCGTTTTGCCTTCGGTTATGCCACCCATAAAGACCGCATCACCAAACCGATGATCCGCGCCAGCATCAAAGATGCTTGGCAAGAAGTCAGTTGGGAAGAGGCAATCAACCACGCCGCGTCAGAATTCAATCGCATCCAAGCCAAATACGGCAAAGATTCCATTGGCGGTATCACGTCTTCACGCTGCACCAATGAAGAGACTTATCTGGTGCAAAAACTCATCCGTGCTGGTTTTGGCAACAATAACGTGGATACTTGTGCCCGCGTTTGCCATTCACCCACCGGCTACGGACTAAAACAAACTTTTGGCGAATCATCAGGCACCCAAGACTTTGACTCAGTCATGCAATCGGATGTCATCATGGTGATTGGGGCCAACCCCACCGATGGTCATCCGGTGTTTGGCTCGATGATGAAAAAACGTCTGCGCCAAGGGGCCAAGCTGATTGTTATTGATCCTCGCGAAATTGACTTGGTCAGTAACAGCCCGCACATCAAAGCTGATTTCCACCTAAAATTGCGCCCTAGCACCAATGTAGCCGTAATAAACGCGTTGGCGCATGTCGTCATCACCGAAAACCTGGCTGACGATGCCTTTGCCCTTGAGCGTTGCGACGTGGCCTCTTTTGAGAAGTGGAAAACTTTCATTGCCCAAGACTACCATTCACCCGAAAACAGCGAAGCCATTACCGGTGTACCCGCTGCTGATATACGGGCTGCGGCACGACTTTATGCCACCGCCAACAACGGCGCCATCTATTATGGCCTGGGCGTAACCGAACACAGCCAAGGTTCCACTATGGTCATCGGCATAGCCAATTTGGCTATGGCAACCGGTAATCTGGGCCGTGACGGCGTAGGCGTTAATCCATTGCGCGGCCAAAACAATGTGCAAGGCTCTTGTGATATGGGTTCGTTCCCGCACGAATACCCTGGCTACCGCCATGTGTCAGATAGCGACACCCGCAATCTATTCCAACAAGCGTGGCAAGCGGAGCTTAGCCCAGAACCCGGCTTGCGTATCCCCAACATGTTCGATGCCGCCATGGACAAAACCTTCTTAGGTTTGTATGTGGAAGGCGAAGACATTGCCCAATCTGATCCCGATACGCAACATGTCCTTGCCGCCTTAAGGGCTATGGAATGTGTGGTGGTGCAAGACATCTTCCTCAACGAAACCGCCAAGTTTGCCCATGTGTTCTTGCCCGGTGCTTCATTCCTTGAGAAAAATGGCACCTTCACCAATGCCGAACGGCGCATCTCACCGGTCAGAAAAGTCATGACCCCACTGGCGGGCTACCAAGACTGGGAAGTGACCCAAATGCTGTCCAACGCTATGGGTTATCCCATGAACTACAGCCACCCATCAGAAATCATGGCAGAAATTGCCAGCCTGACGCCAAGCTTCCAGGGTGTCAGCTACGAAAAGATTGATGAATTGGGCAGTATACAATGGCCTTGTAATGAACAGACTCCCAGCGGCACACCGATTATGCATAGGGAAACTTTCATGCGTGATAACGGCAAGGGGCTGTTTATGTTGACCGAGTTTGTGCCGACTGCGGAACGCACCAACCAAAAGTTCCCGTTGATTTTAACCACCGGACGCATTTTGTCGCAATACAACGTGGGCGCACAAACCCGCCGCACCGCCAACAATGCTTGGCATTCGGAAGACCGATTGGAAATACACCCCCATGATGCCGAAGACCGTGGCCTAAAAACCGGTGATTGGGCGGGCATAAAAAGCCGCGCCGGTGAAACCGTGTTGCGGGCGCTGATCAGTGAGCGGGTACAACCGGGTGTGGTTTACACCACTTTCCATTTCCCAGAATCGGGTGCCAATGTCATCACCACCGACAACTCAGACTGGGCAACCAACTGCCCTGAATACAAAGTGACCGCTGTACAAGTCAGCAAAGTCAGCCAGCCTTCTGAATGGCAACAGGAATACCATAAGTTTTCTGAAAACCAATTGGAACTGCTTGAGCAAGGCATGGCTAATGGCTAACGATCCTGCAATCTTGCAGTCGTTAGCAGCAGATTTAGGTTGGCCGAGTTACTTGCAAAGCACGGTGGAACGTTGGCACAGTGGTCAACGTTCCATTGAGCAGGACTTTATTGCCGAAGAAGTGCCCATCTCGTTAATTTATAACGGCAGCCCGCATGTGGTTATGCTGGCTTCGCCGACTAATCTGGAAGAATTTGCCTTAGGTTTCAGTTTGACCGAAGGCATTATCCAGACACCGCAAGAGCTATTGTCCAGCCGTTTATATAACCGTTCTAACGGCATTGAAATACAGATTAAAATACCTGAGGAACGCTTCCAATGCATGGCCGATAAAGGCCGTAATTTGACCGGCAGGACGGGCTGTGGCTTATGCGGGGCAAGCACTCTAAAACAAGCCATACGCCAGCCCAATGCCGTGTCCGGTGACCTTAGCCTATCGTCAACACAATTGCGGGGCGCACTTAATACCCTTAAACAGCACCAACGGCTGAACCAATTGACCGGCTCTGTCCATGCCGCCGCTTGGGCAACCCCCCAACAGGGTGTCAAGCAATTGCGCGAAGATGTCGGTCGGCATAATGCACTGGATAAACTGATTGGCTGGCTGAGCCACAACGACGAAGATTTGGCGGGTGGTTTTATTATAGTCACCAGCCGTGCCAGTTACGAAATGGTACAAAAAGCCGCTTTTGTCGGCGTGACATTGTTAGCCGCCATATCCGCCCCCACAGGCTTGGCTATTCGCTTGGCCGAAGAAGCAGGATTGACTCTGATTGGCTTCGCCCGCGAAGAGCAACACGTCATCTACACCCACCCACAACGCTTGACCCACTCCCCTACCCCATAATTTTTAAAAGCGCAGCATGAACAAAATAGACAATCTTATTAAAATGGCTAATGACATCAGCAATTTTTTTAACGCCGACCCTGATAAAGAATTGGCAGCCGACGGTGTAGCCAAACATATCATGAGAGGCTGGGAACCCAGAATGCGCCATGACATTATCAACCATTACCAGCAAGGCGGCAGTGGCCTAAGCGACCTGGCAAAAATGGCCATTGCCAAGCTAAGCGAACAAGCAAAGGTTTAATAGGCTGGTGAGTAAATTGTAGGGTGGATTCGCCGCTAGGCAATCCACCACAACGAAGCCAATGCGGTGCGGATTATTACGGTTTTAATAAGCCAAACCGTCAAAAAGGTGGTTTGCTGGCGCGAAACCACCCTACATTTGCCCCATCTTACGGGCTGGCCACCCGATGCTTGGGTAATTGCGCATCAACCAGAAACTTAGTTCAATCCTTTTCACCCTCACTATCTTGGACGCAAATGCCAGCACGACCAAAATATCTTCCGTAGTCATACCAGCACCCAACCATTCCAAAATAGTTTCTACCGGATAGCGTAAACCTCGGGTACAAGGTTTGCCGTGGCAAATATCAGCATCCATCGTGATTCTTGAAGCTTGTATTTCAATCATTTAACATTACCTTAAAGCAGTTTTTAGCTCAATTCAGCCGGTTGCCCACCTAACTGCAACTTAAGCATAGCCACTAACTGATCGGAAACTATCGGTTTGGTTAAATAATCATCCATGCCGGCCGCTAAACATTTATCCCGCTCGCCTTCCATAGCGTTGGCGGTCAGTGCTATCACGGGTTGATGGGACAAACCTTGGTGATTTTCCATCAGGCGCAGTGCACGGGTCGCTTCATAGCCATCCATCACCGGCATGTGACAATCCATGAATATTAAATCGTAGCCGCACAGTGCCAACTTATCTAGGGCAAGCTGACCGTTTTCCGCCACTTCCGGCACAATATCGAATTTGGCCAGCTTAGCCATAATTACTTTTTGATTGATTTTGTTGTCTTCCACCACCAATACTTTCTTGCCCTGATAACTGGGCAGTTGGGTTTCGGGCTGGGCCATCTTAATAATTGCAGATGGTTGACCCTGTAGGGCATTGACCATAGCATCGTAGAGCTGCATTTGCCGCACCGGTTTCTGTAATTGCTGGACAATCCCCGTGCCTTGAAAATCGCCCGGGTCAAACTGGTCACCCGATGATAATAAAATAATCGGCAAGTTGGCTAACGCGAGTATTTGGGCGAGATATTTTGCCAAGGTTAAACCATCCATTCCCGGCATTTGCATATCCAGCAGCATTAAATCGTAGCCCGTTTCCTTCAGCGCTAAGCTTTGCAAGTGTATCAGCGCGGCACTACCACTATCAAGCTCGCTGACCTCCAGCCCCCACAGCCCTAAATAAGTGCTAAGGATTTTACCGTTGGTGGCGTTATCATCAACAATCAGCACGCGTTTACCAGACAGATCGTACGAGGCTGGCAAACCCAGCTTGCCTTCAACCGGCATAACTGGCAAGGTAAACCAAAAACAAGCCCCTTGACCGGGAATGCTGTCAACACCAATAGCACCGCCCATCAGCTCCACCAATTTTTTGCTGATCGACAAACCCAGCCCGGTGCCGCCAAAGCGGCGTGAAGCATCACTATCCACCTGACTAAAGCGCTTAAACAAAAGCTGCTGAGCTTCTGGCGAAATGCCGATACCGGTATCACGGACTTCAAAGCGCAGCATATCCATAGCATCACCATCAACAATTGGCGACTGGCTGATGCTCACGGAAATCTCGCCCTGTTCGGTAAATTTAATGGCATTACCGATTATATTAGTCAGCACTTGCCTGATGCGTAGGGGATCGCCCTGCCAGCACAACGGCATGGGCATAGGTACTAAGCAATTTAACTCTAGTCCCTTGGCATGGGCCCGGTTGGCCAGTAAAGCACAAATATCTTCAACCAGCTCAACCAGATTAAAGGCAACCTGTGCCACTTCAAATTTACCCGACTCTAGCTTGGACAAATCCAAAATATCGTTAATGATTGCCAGCAAAGCCTCACCCGAGTCATGGGCTGTTTCCACCCAATTGCGTTGGTTAGGTGTCATTTTTGTTTCGCGCAGCAAATCCAACATGCCCAGTACGCCATTCATGGGGGTGCGGATTTCATGGCTCATATTGGCCAGAAAGGCCGACTTTGTGCGCGTGGCTGACTCGGCCAACTGCTTGGCATGGATCAGGGCTTGGGTGGCTTGGTGTTCCAGAGTAATGTCATCAATAATCACAACCAGACCGTTTTCAGGTGCTTCACTATACAGGGTTTTTCCTGAAAACCGGGCCCAAAACAGACTGCCGTCCTTACGGATGAACTGTAGCTCGGTGCGTTGCAACTTGCCTTCCGTGATTGCCCTATACACGGGTAGAACATCTGTTTCATAGGTGCTTTGATCGGGATACCAAACACTCGCTGGTTTGCCAATGAGTTCCCCTATGCCATAACCAAAAATCTCATCTAGCTTGCGGTTGCAACGGTGGATTAGACCCTCCTTAATAAGCACAATACCGGATGTTGCAGAATCGAAAATGGCGTGTTCTTCGGCACTGGCAAAGCGCAATATTTCCTCCATCTGCCGTTGTATTTCCAATTGCCGGAACAAATTATTGCGTATTTCCACTAGCTCGGTGATGTCATAAAACCAAGCTAGTTTGGCTGCATTGCCATGGAACTGCATCTGCATAAAGGACGCTAGCGTCCATACCCTTACACCGTTTTCTGGATTTAAAAATTCAATCTGGCGATTGGTGATGGCATTACCGCTCGCCAGTTCCGCCTGTATCTCGTAGTAATCTTCCCTGTTGGCATAAAATGCCGATGGATTGCCATCCATTGGCTCAAAAGACTTAAATAGATTGCTGTAAGCTGAGTTAAAAAACACTAACTCGCTGCCCTGATGACGGGTGATTCTGATGGCAATAGGACTCAGGTTGAGAACATCCAGCAACTGCTGCTCATTGTTGCAGAGTGTGCGGAACAACCTGTACCGCTCGATAGCGTTCTCCACGGTGCGTACCAGACTTTCCGGATTCATCCAGTTTTTACTGATAAAATCTTGCGCACCCAGCTGGAGCATGTTCGGTCCATCAAGACCACCGGCAACACCGGTCACCACCACTACCGGACAAGCCAGCAAGTGTGGCGCACCCAACGCCTTTAGAAAGTCCGGTGCATCGTAGTCAGGCAGATGATAATCGAGCAGGATACAATCGGGCAGCCCTGCCCCGCTTTCTAGGCAGGCGCGTAATCCGGCAGTACCTGTTTCTGCGGTTTCGAAGCGGAAGCGTTGTTGCGCACCATTGTGCAACAACCGCTGCATGATCTCCCGGTCTTCCGGGCTATCATCAATGATAAGTACGCGTAAGCTGTCACTTTTCATGATTATTGGCTTGATATTTGGTCAGGCAGGATGGATAGTGGCGGAACACAGCCAGTGTTCCAATGTGATAAAGGTCTCGCAAGCGGCATGGATCATCGATGCCTCATCCACTGTGTCTATTGTCGTAGCCATCAGCACTTCCCTAAACGTTTGCCACATCGCCCCTGTTTGTTCACCGTAGCCGATGAAAAAGGCGGCGCCGTTTTCGGCATTAAGATTGAGCAGCATTTTAAAATGACGGCTGATCAACTGCCCGCCCAAGGTCGAGCCTTCCAGCACATAAAGGCAGCCCAAGGCGGCGGCAAGGTCAGTGCAAGACGGTAGAACGGTGCAAATGGGCAGCTTATCCAGCGCATCATAATCTACCCCCAATACCTGAAGGTCTGCCGCCAATAAGGGCAATTTGCTACGCTTGGCGATATCCGGTAGCCAGTCATGCAATGCGCTGACACCGCTAATGCGCGCTTCAATGGGGCGGTAATAACCCCAGAACGCCTTCATCAGACGCAGGTAATCCGCCGGAGAGAAACTGGGGGCCAATAAATTTAAATTACCCTCAAGTCGCCTATGCAGGGGAGCTGTAGCATTTTTAAGTGCGGTCAATATGTCAGGCTTCATGGTATCGTGAATACGTCAGGTAATATATTTTTAAAAATATACAACATTATTACTGTTGATTAAAAGTGCCGACGGCCAATTGGTTTGTTAATGCTAATTAATATTCTTAAATTGCTAATTTTAGCAAGCATGGCTTGTCGGGTTACACCCTCCGGGGTGCAAGCGCTGCGCTTTTATGCCCCAGAGCATTAATGAAACTGCTAAAGTAATGGGGGATGTTAACTCCGGGGTGCAAGCGCTGCGCTTTTATGCCCCAGAGGGTAAACCCGATCTACACGAGACTTCGCTCAGAGAGCGTCAGCAATGTAGCCCGTATGCAGCACAGCGTAATACGGGGCAATCGTGCCACGATGTCCCGGATTCCGCCCGCCTCATCCAGGCTACTTTAAAAGCAGCACGTTGGCTGCGCAAAGTCGAAGCCTTGTATGGCTGCCCTTATTCTGAGTCAGAACAGTTGGCTAATCCCCCCCCCCCGCGCATTCAGGCAGCAGGGCGGTATTGAACCAATAGTCCTCCAGTCCTCTTATTTTTTCTAGATATTCCTCAAGTTTAAAGGGTTTAAGTATATAACCAGCCGCTCCAAAACGATAACAGGCTTCAACATCTAGAGGGTTATTAGAAGTGGACATAACCACGATGGGAATCGCTAGTAACGGCTTAGTCTGCCGTATCTCCTTAAGCATCTGTAAACCATTTATCCCCGGCAAGTTAAAGTCGAGCAGCACCATGCACGGCGACTCATCAATGCCGCCTAATTGTGGCAAGCCCGGAAACAAACGTGACAGAGCCTCTTCGGCACACGCTGCTCGGATAATGGGATGGGTAAAACCCGTCTTATGCAAAGCCCAACAGAGCACCTCATAATCTTCGTCGGAATCCTCTACAATCAGCAGGGGAGACATTTTTTTCAGGAGATTTATCATCGTTAGCCCGTTTCGTCTGCACGCTCGGGCGTCAGCGTGAAATAAAAGGTCGAACCCTTGCCCAGTGCCGATTCAACCCAGATGCGTCCGCCTTGTCGCGTAACGGCTTTATGGGTGATCGCAAGGCCAACACCGGTTCCGCCACCAAATTCTTTTTGCCCGTGCAGGCGCTTAAAAGGCTGGAAGATGTATTCGTAAAACTCGGGCAGGATGCCTATGCCATTATCCTGAACGAAAAACACCGCTATGCCGTTAGTTGTGTGGCAACCTATTTTAATGGTTTTCACCGCTTCGCGGTTGTACTTTATGGCATTAATAATGAGATTTTGGAATATAATTTTCACAGAGGTGGGGTTACACAGCATGATCGGCATAGCGGGCTGAATGTCGATAGTTATGCAGTCATCGGGGTTGGCTTTTTTTAGCATATCGACGATATCTTCCACCAGGCTATTGATCGGGCATGTGAGCAAATCCAGATCGGTATGGCCAATATGGGAATATTGATGCAGTGCTTCCAAAAAGTGATGCATCCGTTCTGTCAAATAGAGAATCGTCCCTAGCCATTGCTGCCCCTGCCCTGACAAATGCCCTTCTTCTTCCTGCTGTAGCAGCTCAGTATAATTGTGTATGCCGCGTAACGGCTCTTTTAAGTCATGGGAAGCTGCGTAGACAAAGCTGCTGAGTGCTTGGTTGCTGAACTCCAGCTCCGTATTGAGCCGCATCAACTGGAAGACCCGTTCAACGAGGATGTCCTGCAAGCTTAGCCGCAGTTTGTTTGCATAGTCAATTTCACAGTCCTGCCAAGGCTGGGAATGGCCACGCACGGCTTCTGTCCACAACGCGAAAGAGGTGCGCGGCTGCAACCGGCTGGCTTGACCGTCCCTGTCAATGATGACCGGTTTGTTCGGGTCGCCAGCCCAATGCGTTTCCGATAACACCTCCGCGCGAAACCACATTACCCATGTGGCACTCGTTCGGGACACGCGAATGGCCAGCAAGCCGCTCGCCACCTCAGAAAAATCTTCGGCAGCCGGGCAATCATTGGGCAAACCATGGGTTGCCAACACGTCGGCCTCCTGTTGCGCAAGCCATTCCACCAGCAGGCCGACTTGATGTTCCGATGGGGTTATGCCCATTAGCGTCACTTTGCCACCCTCAAGCAGTGCCGCCCCATCGGCATCAATCCCGTTAAGCAGGTTTATGTGCTGCCCGAATAAGGCTTCGTGGTGGGTATCAGCCCGCCCCATCACACTAATGAGTTGGTTATGCACTTGGTCTAGCCGGGTACGATAGGCGTAGTTATCCAAGTTTTCCAGATCGCCAATCCGCAACGATATCATCCGCGACAATAACTCAATCGGAAAACGTTGCTCATAACTTAGATATTTCGGCTCGCTATGGTGCATACAGGAAATAAGGCCCCACAGCGTGCCAGACTTCAGCAAAGGCATGACCAATGTGGCTTTCACCCCCATATTGCGCAGATAACCGGTATACATTTCCGACACACTCCGTAAAAAGGAGTGGCTAAGATCAACCGGATGTCCGTCAGCCAACGGCGATAGCTCTGGAAACAGGGACACAGGCACATAGTCCACATTGGGAAGGTGTCTTAGCGGGCTTAACGCGAATAGCCGCCGTGCCGGTTCCGGCACATCACTGGCCGGATAATGCAAGCCAAGATAGGCTTCCAGAGCCGCATCTTTAGCCTCGACAATCACCTCTCCGCTGCCCTTCCTATCGAACCGGTACACCATAACCCGCTCGAAGCCGGTCAAAATGCGTATCTGTTCAACCGCAACAGACAGAAAGCTGAGTAAACCGGTGCCACCATACAATTGCTGGATGGTGTCCTGCAACCTGGAGCAATAACCGTAAGCGTGATTCATTTCTACTGTGCTGGTGGTACGCTCAAATTCCAGTAACAATAAGCCATCAATGCGGTTGCCAGATATATGCAGCACACCCTCCCGATGCAATGGGCAGGGCACGGAAATCAAGTGACTAAGAACACCGGTCAGTTTTTTTTCAAGTAGTTGGACACGCATAGCCGCACTGTTTTCGTCGCCCAATAAACCGTCAAGGCATTGTCCTACCAGCTGTTCGCAGGGAATACCCAAAAAATCAGCCGTGTTGGTGCTTGCCTGAACGATTCGAAGGGCGGGCTCTTGCAACACCAGCAGCGCGCCATGAGGCTGAATCGCTCCGACAAGATGCACCTGCTCGCGGTCGCAACTGCTTAAGTCCACGTTGTTTGCTGTCACCAGAATGGCTTCTCGGTTTGTTGCGGTGCTTGGGATAGGGGCTTCAGGCATTAATCCCCCCGTCACTAGCAGATGGAAACGCCTGGCAGGAAGCCAGTGTAAAGTAAAAGGTAGAGCCTTGTCCCGGCACCGATTCCAGCCATATACGACCACCGTGCCGTTCTACATGTTTGCGCACTAATGCGAGCCCCGCCCCAGTGCCACCGTGATAGTCGTTGCGGCCATGCAAACGGCGAAAAATCGTGAAGATGGCATCATGGAATTGCTCGGGGATACCGATGCCGTTGTCCCGGACGAAGAAGGTAAGCGTTGGGGTTTCGGAAAAGCCGATCTCGATGTGCTTTTCGGGCTGATCATTATATTTTATGGCATTGGTGATCAGGTTGCTAAACACGGAAGTCGCCCGAATCGGATCACAGCTTAGCGTTGGCAAGGTTTGCGGGATGTCAATTTGTGTTTGCGTGTCCTTGATAAGGGCGGACAAGCTGTCAAGAACACTGCCCAACAACAGATTGATATCCACTAACTGCAACGCCATTTGTTGTTGGCTGGCGCGTGAATATTGCAACAGGGCGTTAATTTGATCACTCATCTTGCCAGTTAGCCTAACAATGGTATTGAGCCAATTTTGTTCTTGCTGCCCGAATTGCCCGCTGCTACTATCCAGTAAAAATTGGGCGTAATTAGCAATGCCACGGAGGGGTTCTTGCAGGTCATGGGAAACAATGTAGGCAAATGCTTCCAGTTCGATGTTACTTTGCGCTAAGCGTAACTGTAAGGTGCGCTGATTGTCGGCGTACTGCAATTGGATAACTGTGCGTTGTAGATCGATTAGCGCTTCGGCCTGATAACTTTGCCAGGCGCGTGCCGTGCCGCGCATGTCCTGTTTCCAAACCTCAAAAGAGCCGCGCGGCGTAAAACGTTCCTCACCGCTGACAGCATCCACCTCAACTTGCTTGAGAGGATCACCTGCCCAGTTGACTTCATAGACCTGTTCAGGCCGAAAAGCCAGCAAATACTGGCCCGGTTCCTGCAAACGCGCGGCGAGCAGCCCGGTTGCCTGGGCTTGGCATTGGGCGGCGGCCTCGAACAGTGCAGGCAGCCGGTCAGTTATAAAAAAGGGCGAGGGCTGTCCGTCCAGCCAGGCAATCAGCGCTTGGATAACCGTTTCTTCTGGGGTAACGCCTGCACAGAGAATTTGGCCATCCAAGCAGAGCGATGCGCCGGTGCTGTCGAGAGGGTCGAGCAGTTGTTGCGGTAACTGGCCCAACGCGATTGGCAACACTTCGGCAGAAGATAGCTGGGTAGTGATTTGGCTTATGCTGTGCTTGGCCCGTAGCGCGGCTTGCAACTGCTCGCCCCGTTCTTTTTCCACCAATAACAGTGCCGACATTTCGGCAAATAATTTAAAAGCCAAGCGGTCGGAGTAGGTCACATGGCGAGGTGCCGTGTTTTTGCAACTAAAGAAGCCCCACAGCTCCCCTTTATCCACCAAACTTATAACCATGCGTGATTGCACACCCATGTTGTTATAAAAGCGGCGGCACATCGGCGATATACTACGCAACACCGCCAGACCAAGGTCTATCTGCAACGGGTTTTGGGTCTGATCGGCCAGAACCAAGGGTACTGGCTGGTAGTCCAAGTCCAGGGCATACTGCAACGGCATCAACAGCATTTGTCGGCGGGCGGATTCTGGGATGTCGGAGCGTGGAAAACGTTTGTCGAACACTGAAAGAAAATGCGCTTCGCACGCTTCAGCAATAGCATGGAAGGAGCCATCCGTAAGAAAACGGAGGCCTACCACCGAATCGAAACCGGTCAACCGTTTCAATTCACGGACACCGATAGCCATGCCTTCCTGCCAGCTTTCAGCGCTGTGCAAATTGCTGACACAGTCGGTGATCTCGGCAATGCGCCCCGTCGGCCAACTTTCTGCCACTTCAGCGGTTATGGCTTCGAACTCCACAATGAAAAAATCGCCAGAGCGGTGCGCGAAAACATCAAACCGATGGCTGCCTTGCAAAGTCAGAAAACTGCCCAGATAGCGGGGCAACTGGGGTTCGGTGATGAGTGCCAGACTGGTCTCCAAGGTCTGGCGGATGTCTGGCGCGAAGATACGGTCAAGATGGCCATGCAAAAGCTGTGCTGCATCGCTACCGAACCAAGGCAGGGTGTTCGCGCTGGCCCCCTGAATGCGATACTCGTTCAACGTTAAGAGCAGCAACACCCCATGCGGCATAATACCCCCCGGAAATTGCACCGGTTCATGGTCACAGTGGGTCAAATCCACCGGATCCGCTGAAACGTGGTTGCCCCCTTGATAGATCCCTTGATTGGCCCCTAAATTGACAAAGGGTGTCGATGAAGATGCCCAAACTTGCGAATGATCCATAACCGAATCCTGAAATATAAATTAAGCGCCCAGCCCGTAAGATATGTCAGCGGCATATCGGAAAGGGTAGCATTGGTAGGTTGGGTTAGCAATAACGTAACCCAACACCCGTGGCAACGTAGCCAGTCATGTAGGGTGAAACCCACCACAAGGAAGCCAACCGGGCGTGGGTTTTTGCGGTTTTTATAGAACGCACCGGTAAAGGTGGTTTGCTGGCGCGAAACCACCCTACGAGCCCAAGTTTGATTTTACCACTATCCCTGTTCATAGCCACAAACCACTGACCACGCTACCCGCCCAATAACTTTGCGACTGCATTTCCATCAACCGCGACATGGTACGCCTAAACTCAAACGCACCATCACCTTCCACATAAAGCTCCGACACCGCCACCTCGGCACTGCATATCAACTGTACATGATGTTCGTATAGCGCATCAATCAAGGTGACGAAGCGTTTTGCCTCATTGCGTTTTTCCGCTGTCATTTTAGGGATGCCAAACAAAATAAGCACATGAAAACGCTTGGCGATTTCCAAATAATCCGCAGCCCCTAATGGGTGTCCGCACAGCTCGTCAAAACTGGCGCGCATCACCCCGTCAGCAATCGCTGAAACCGGCAATTTACGCCCAAACACCTCCAAAACAGGCGTGGTAACGGCAGCATTGCTGGCTAATTGCTGATAACTGTCGCGGATAAAAGCAGCGCTGCTGGCATCTAATGGGAAACGGTAGTTGGCACGGTGAACAACAACCATTGCCTGACGGTAATCTTGTTGGGCAGCCAGTTCAATAATTTCAGCCGATTTCCTTAATACATTGATGAAAAACAAAAATTGTTCACGCTGCAAGCCACCCTGATAAAGCTCATTGGGATGGCGGTTGGAGGTCATGACTATGCTGATATTGGCCTCGAACAATTTGCTGAACAAGCGCCCTAAAATCATGGCATCGGCAATATCGGTCACATGAAATTCATCGAAACAGAGCAGGCATACCGAAGCGCTGATTTTTTCAGCCAGCGCACTTAGCGCATCCTTATTGTTCTGTTGCCGATAGTGATGGATAAAGTTATGCACTTCCAACATAAAGGCGTTGAAATGGACGCGGCGCTTTTCTTTAATGGGACAGGCTTCAAAAAACAACGCCATCAACATGGACTTGCCCCGTCCCACATCGCCAAATATATACAGGCTAGGAAAACTGACTGGAGCGGGGGCCAGCCATTTGCGTAAGGCTGATTGTTGTTGCTGTCGGCGGGCATACAACAGTTGTTCAAGTACACGCTGCAACTGTTTTACCGCGTTAAATTGAACTTCATCAAATTGGATGTGCCGCAAGTCAACCTGGCGGCGATATTGTTTTTCCAGCAACAGGTGCACGTTATCTTGCGGGGATTGCATCAATGGAATGGGTTTGCATCAGATTCAGATAACGGTAAAAACAGCGGCTACGCTTGTCGCGTGGGCATAAACAGCCTTCCCACCCGCGAAAAAACGCGGTGCGAACCCATACGCATTTATCCTTACCGAAAGTGATTTATGGCCTTTCCTTAATTAATTTTCCCATGGCACTGCTTGTATTTTTTGCCTGAACCACAATGGCAGGGGTCGTTACGGCCAATTTTGTTGCCCGCACGCACATAAGGCTGTTCAGAAGATGCCAGGGTATTGTCGGATTCTTCCTCAGCGGAATGGGCCTCATCATAGGCCGACAAAGTGGGCGATGCCGCATGTTCAAAATGCATTTCCCTAGGTGCTTGCATTTGTTTGTCCAGCTCTTCGACATCTTCTTCTTGGCGCACTTGCACTTTAGCTAAAATACTGACCACTTCGTGCTTAATGTGATCCAGCAAGTCGGTGAACATTTCAAAGGCTTCGCGTTTATATTCCTGTTTAGGGTCTTTTTGGGCATAACCCCTAAAATGGATGCCCTGACGCAAATAGTCCATTGCCGCCAAATGCTCTTTCCAACTGGTGTCCAGCACCTGCAACATCACTGATTTTTCAAAGTGCTGCAATACCTCAGTAGTAATTTGTTGTTCTTTTTCTTGGTAATTTTCAGTCAATAAGTCAACAATGCGTTGGCGCAAGGTTTCTTCGTGCAGCTTGTGGTCTTCCTCGAGCATTTTTTGCACAGGGATTTGCACATTGAACTCCTGCAGCAGGTGTTCTTCAAGCCCCTGCAAATCCCATTGTTCAATCATTGACTTGGCAGGGATATAACCGGAAATCATCTGGTTGACCACATCGCTGCGGATAGCTGCTACAATGTCGGAGACATCTTCCGCCGCCATCAGTTCATTACGTTGTGTGTAAATGACTTTGCGCTGGTCGTTGGCGACATCGTCATAGGCTAAAATTTCTTTACGTATGTCAAAGTTGCGGCCTTCCACCTTGCGTTGGGCATTTTCAATGGAACGGGTCACCCACGGGTGTTCAATCGCCTCGCCATCGCCCATGCCTAGTTTTTTCATCAGCCCTGCAACCCGGTCGGAAGCAAAAATACGCATCAGATCATCTTGTAGTGACAGATAAAAACGGGTCGAACCAGGATCACCCTGACGACCAGAACGACCGCGCAACTGGTTGTCGATACGGCGTGACTCATGCCTTTCAGAACCAATCACATGCAAGCCGCCGTTAGCAACCACTTGGTCATGGCGGGCTTGCCATGCGTCGCGCACAGCTGCCTTGTCGGCTTCGCTGGCATCCGGCCCTAAGGCGGACAATTCGGCATCCAAACTACCGCCCAAGACAATGTCCGTACCACGACCCGCCATGTTGGTGGCAATGGTCACCGCGCCCGGCTTACCCGCTTGTTCAATGATATGCGCTTCCCGCTCGTGCTGTTTGGCATTCAGCACTTCATGGGGGATGGCCATTTTCTTCAGCAAGGTGGAAACCCGTTCAGAATTTTCAATTGAGGTGGTACCCACCAACACCGGCTGACCTCGGCTGACACAGTCTTTAACGTCCTCGGCAACGGCTTGGTACTTTTCATCAGCGGTCAGGAACACCACATCGCCAAAATCTTTACGCACCATATTACGGTGGGTAGGGATAATCACCACTTCCAAATTGTAGATTTTGTTTAATTCAAACGCTTCGGTGTCGGCCGTTCCGGTCATACCGGACAATTTTTCGTACAGGCGGAAGTAATTCTGGAAGGTGATTGATGCCAGCGTCTGGTTTTCGTTTTGGATAGCCACGCCTTCTTTGGCTTCAATCGCCTGATGCAGACCTTCCGACCAGCGTCTGCCCTGCATCACACGACCGGTGAACTCGTCAACAATAACCACTTCATTATTACTGACAATATAATCCACATCTTTTTTGAACAACACGTGGGCACGCAATGACGCGTTCAGGTAATGCATCAGGCGGATATTGGCTGCATCGTATAAGCTGCTGCCCTCAGTCATCAGTCCGTATTCCAGCATCAGTTGCTCGACACGCTCATGACCGCCCTCGGTCAAATAAACTTGACGGATTTTTTCATCAACCGTGTAATCGCCCGGCTGCTCCTCTTCTTCCTGCTTGGTCAGGAATGGGATAATTTGGTTAGCCTTGATATAAACTTCGGTGCTTTCTTCGGTGGGGCCGGAGATGATCAGAGGTGTCCTGGCTTCGTCGATTAGGATGGAATCCACTTCGTCAACAATGGCAAAATGCAAGTCACGTTGCACTTTTTGTTGCAGATTAAAGGCCATATTGTCGCGCAGGTAATCGAAACCAAACTCGTTGTTGGTGCCGTAAGTGATGTCGGCGGCATAAGCATCACGACGTTCGGCCTGCCCGAGTTGGCTAATAATAACCCCTGTAGTCATGCCTAAGAAGCCATACAACCGCCCCATCCATTCGGAGTCGCGCTTGGCCAAATAATCATTGACCGTCACTACATGCACACCCTTGCCGGGCAAGGCGTTAAGGTAAGCCGCCAGCGTTGCCATCAGGGTCTTGCCTTCGCCGGTTTTCATTTCAGCAATTTTGCCGTCATGCAAAATCATGCCGCCAATTAATTGCACATCAAAATGACGCATGGCAAACACACGGGTGGAAGCTTCGCGCACGGCGGCAAAAGCTTCCGGTGCCAAGCTTTCCAAGGTTTCACCTTGTGCCAGGCGGTCACGGAATTCTTGCGTTTTGGATTTCAGTCCGTCGTCGGACAATTTTTCATAGTCCAAAGCCAAAGCATTGATCTTTTTGACCAGCTTCCTTTTCTTCCTGATGATCCTGTCATTACGACTACCTACTGTCAATTTGACTAGCTTACCCAGCATGTTTTTTCCGATGTGAAATTAGTAAATGTTTAAAACCCAGAATCCGGTAGGTGACGGGGCTGAGCTGTTTTGCAAACTGTTTTGCAAGCAGCCAAGCACACGTCGCTAACTTGACGGATTACATCCGGCTGTTAAGTGCAACCATTAACAAAAGTGCCAATTATATACGTTCTACTTTATAAGTGACAGTTAAAACAGCCCATAACCGGCAATGCCCGCATCATCCGTGCAACGGCAAGCCGTTGGCTTAAGCGATTTGCACCCGAACGGCAAGCTTGCGCCTCTGTGTCAAACCCGTATGCACTTCCTTAAACTGGCTTATAATTCGCGCTGGAAGGATACCTTGCAGGGATTGGCAGAAACTAAGAAGAACGGCGCCGATGTTTCATCGGACACCTTATGCACCATTATAACTATAAGAGTAAGGATCAACATGAAAGAACTATTTAAGAAATTCTTCAACTACTTTCTAATCGGCAGCTTTTCGATCATACCTATTGTGGTTGTGCTGCAAATTATATTTTTTGTTAAACAATTGGTCGCAGATTTGTTCCAAATCGTCTACGACTTTTCCGACAGTTACACCTACACCACACTACTGTTTCTGGTTAGCTTTGCCATTTTGGTGTCTATCGGCAACACCATTGTCAAAAAAGGCGGGTCTTGGATTATCAGTGCTTTTGAGTTTGTATTTGACAAAATACCGGTGTTGAACAGCATTTATCGGGTGCTTAAAAAAGTCATCCAAATGTTTTCTTCACAAGCTTCGGGCATCGCCAAAGAGGTGGTTTATGTGGAATATCCCAAAGAAGGGGTATGGGTGCCCGCTTACATCACCAACCGCCATGATAACTGGTATGTGCTGTTCATACCCACCTCGCCCAACCCCACCTCTGGCTTCACGGTAATTGTCGAAAAATCTAAGGTGATCAAATCTGATATGAACATCGAAGAAGCCACCAGCTTCATCATCAGTGTCGGGGTTGATTTCAATAAAGCGGAAGAAATGAATTCGTTAGGCAGTTAGCCCGCAACCCAAGCTTTGCTATCTGATGTTGCGCAGCACGTTGGCTGAGCGTAGTCGAAGCCCCCGGCCACAGCCCGTTGGCTTGCCTGACTATTGTGCCTAATTGCAATTCCCTTCGACTTCGCTCAGGGAACGTATGGCATTATCTTGACCGCCTGTTCTTTGCGTAACATCAATGACTAGTCGTCGCTGACCTGGCCTGCCCTTAGCCAAAGCAAACACCGGTATCGCTATCGGTATAAAGTGGTTTTTAGGTAATCATCGGTCACCACAAATTTGGGGTCTTTACCGGTCAGTGCGCGGGTCAGTGGAATAATTTTAGTCCTAACCCCCATGCCCCGATAATCGACATAACCGTAATCCCGCAATACTTCCATAATCAGGGTATTGCGTGGTGAACGCTGTCCTGCTTTCATTTTTTCTATGGTCATCGCATTGGTTAGGGAGCCTGGGCTTATCACCTCCAATCGGTCGGCATACAAAGCCACTTCAATTTCCACAAACCGCGTCCAATCCCTGTGCGCCAAGGCATTAACCAAAGATTCCCTAACTGCTTCCAGTGGATAGAACCACTGCGTTTCCCGCCTCAAGCCTTCGTCTATGCCGCTGGCTTGTTGCGAAATAAAAGGGCCGATTGCATCCATAAAGCGTTCTATTATGCCTCCATCAATAAGCCTTTTACCTGAGCCATCAATATCCCAACGCCCCACCATTGGCCCATCTAAAATCTCATCCAGTGCCGCCTGATACTCTTTATCTTGGGCATTAAATGCCAACACACGCAACCCGGCCTGTTTCAAATATCGACGTGGAAACTTGCCAAACAACACTAATCCAGCAATCGTGCAATAACGGTTACCCGCAACTTCAGTAAGAAAGCCCAGCCCTAATAAACGGGTTTGCCATGCTTCGGGCGAAGCGGGGATTTCGGGGTCTCTTAAAATATCCCTTAAGTAATTAATCAACCTCGCTTCATCTAAGCAACTGCTATCGGTGCGGGGCACTGGCATAACTTCTGTATGCAACAAACCGCCCAACTCAAACAAACGCATCTGCTGTTCTCGGGTTGCCAGCCTGGAAGTCGAACCGACACGGATATAGATTTCCTCCCTGCCTCGATCGCGGACCACATAAGGCTTTGAGATACCTTGCGGGAAACTGATAAGTGCAACGACTTTAGCATCATCCAGTTTTATTTCTTCGTAGAAGGGCAACATCATCGGATGAATTTTATCCTGCATGACATTCATCACCCACTCTTCAAGGTTTGGACGTTGGATACCCGTTATGGTGCCGTCGTCTTCAACCCCCAATAACAACTTACCCCCTTGGAAATTTGCCATTGCAACCACTTCTTTAGCCAGTTGTTCGGGTCGGATGTCATCTCGCTTAAACTCAACGCCGGAATTTTCTCCATTAGCAATAATTTCCAACAACTCCGTTTTCAGCATCCGGCACTCCTAAGTTGACAAAACAGAAACCTTGCGTTGAGCAATAAATAGAACTGCCCAATAGGCCGGTATATTGCGTTACTGGTTTGCTCCGCTACACTTTGCTGAACTGACTTAAGCAAAGGGGAATGGCATTCTAAGCGCCTCAATCTATGCCATTGGCAGTTTCTGTGCCCTTGGCATCGGCTTCTTGGTGGTAACGGATAATGCGTTCCACTTCTTTTTTAGAACCCAAGATAACCGGTACACGCTGATGCACACCAGTGGGCTTAATGTCCAGGATAGGCTCGCGCCCCGTGGAACAAAGGCCGCCCGCTTGCTCAACAATAAAAGCCATCGGGTTGGCCTCATACATAATACGCAGCTTGGCGGGACGGTCGGGGTCGCGCAAATCGCAGGGGTACAAAAACACTCCGCCGCGCGTCAAAATACGGTAGACATCCGCAACAAATGAGGCGACCCAGCGCATATTGAAATCTTTTTCACGCACCCCTTCCACGCCTTGCAAGCACTCATCTATGTAGCGCTGCACAGGCGGCTCCCAAAACCGCTGGTTGGACATATTAATGGCAAATTCGCTGGTCTCTTCAGGAATCCGCATGTCAGGATGGGTCAAAATAAATTCGCCCACATCTTGGTCCAAGGTAAACGCATTGACACCATGCCCTGTGGTCAACACCATCATGGTTGATGGGCCGTAAATCACAAAACCGGCACACACCTGTTCCGCGCCTTTACGCAAAAAATCCTCAATATCCGGCTCCACCCCTTCACGGCAACGCAATATTGAAAAAATAGTGCCCACCGCCAAATTGATGTCAATATTGGATGAACCATCGAGCGGGTCAAATAAAGCCAAATATTTGCCCCTAGGGTATTGCGGGGGGATGGTTATCAGGTCATCGTCTTCTTCTGATGCCATACCCGCCAGATGCCCCGTCCAATTTAGGGCATTGATCATAATGTCATTGGTGATGATATCCAGTTTCTTTTGCACTTCGCCTTGGACATTTTCGGTGCCGGCACTGCCCAACACGCCAATCAGGTTGCCACGGTTGACTTTATGCGAGATTTGCTTACAAGCCGTGACGATATTATTCAGCAATAGTGTAAAAGTACCTGATGCATCGGGGAGACCACGTTGCTGCTCAATCAGAAACTGGGTCAAAGTCACTTTGTTATTCATTCAAAACTCTCAAAATTGTTACCATCATTAAGCTGGACGGCTTGGGGGGGCAATGACCGGCAATGTTATAGCCACGGGGCGCAAACGCCGTGGCTTCGCCGCACTTTAGGGTAAAACTAACCCATAATGCTCAACTTTACCACACTCGGCTTATTCCTTTTTGGTGAAGCTATTGTAGAGCTTACAGGCCAATATTGAGGCAGCCAACAATAAAGTGATTGAATTTGCGAATATTATTGCCTTGTCATTAATAGATATGCCATACACCAACCAACAAAACACACCCAGTGTAAATAGACTATACATAGATAAGGACAGCGACTGGGTGTCGCGGGTTTTAATTGTCATGATAGCTTGCGGCAAAAATGACGAGGTTGTCAGAAAAGCCGCCAAGTAACCGATATATTCAAAGATCATTGCCATAACATCCATTAAAGTTAAATTGCAAACCCGTTGGCGGCAAGCAACAAGCCGCGTGAAATGATCAGGCCAGCCAATTTTGTGGCTGCAAATAGTGTTCATACAGTGCCGCTTCCGGACTACCGGGTTCAGGCACCCAATTATACTTCCACTGGGCCATCGGCGGCATTGACATCAAAATGGACTCCGTTCTGCCACCCGATTGCAAACCAAACAAGGTGCCACGGTCGTAAACCAAATTGAACTCCACATAGCGGCCTCTCCGGTACAGCTGAAAATCCCGTTCCCTATCGGTATACGCCATATCCTTGCGTTTTTGTACAAGGGGCAGATAAGCCTCAATATAGCTGTCGCCCACACTTTGCATAAAAGCAAAGCATTGGGCAAATGGCCATTCATTCAAATCGTCGAAGAACAAGCCGCCCACACCGCGGGTTTCTTGTCGGTGCGGCAGATAAAAATATTCATCGCACCACTGTTTATACATCGGGTAGACATCTTTGCCAAAAGGCACACAAGCGGCGCGGGCCACCTTATGCCAGTGCAGCACGTCGTCGTGGAAGGGATAAAAGGGCGTCAGGTCAAAGCCGCCACCAAACCACCAAATAGCCGGTGAGCCGGGCTTTTCCGCTATCAGAAAGCGGACATTGGCATGGGAAGTGGGCACATACGGGTTTTTGGGGTGAATAACCAAGGACACGCCCATGGCATGAAATTGCCTTTCCGCCAACTCAGGCCGCCGGGCCGTTGCGGAAGGGGGCAAACTGATGCCAGAAACGTAGGAGAAATTAACCCCGGCCTGTTCAAAAACATCGCCGCACAACACCCTGCTTCTGCCGCCACCGCCTTCTTCCCTATCCCATATATCCTCGACAAAACGCTGCCCGTTTTCCTCACGTTCCAACGCCACGCAAATTTTGTCCTGTAAATTAAGCAGATAATCTTTTACTTTGTTAATGTCGTAAGAATTCATCGGTAGCCTAGCTTGATGGTTATAATAATAAGGATAAATCCCGCCAACCCCTTGACCATGAGGGGATGACTGGGGCAATGCCAATGGATGCCGCAAGTATAGGGTGCGGGGTGGGCACGTTCAACGTTGATTATAATTTGGATTGAAACAGGATGCCCAATTGGCATGTTCCGTGCCTAGTCTTAACGCATAAACCTTTACGAGGCGAATACCGCACCATACCCCAACAATCGCACCAAAACAGCGCATAACACGCACAAAATTGGCGTTATCTATAATTAATCCGGCATTATTTGCATTATCCCTTAATATTTAGGATTATTGTTGTACAAATTTATATTTTGCTGACCTCAAACTTCGGAGACCTCAATGCACGTTGTTACATTAATTAAAGGTGATGGCATCGGCCCATCAATCATGGACGAAGCTGTCAAAGTCATCGACGCCTCGGGTGCAAAAATCACTTGGGAAGAAGCCTACGCGGGGTTGTCCGCATTTGAACAGTTCGGCACGCCATTGCCCGAAGCTACCCTGGCCTCGTTTGACAAAACCCGCGTGGCATTTAAAGGGCCATTGACCACCGTGGTCGGCACAGGATTTAGAAGCATCAACGTTGCCTTGCGCCAACAATACGACCTGTATGCCAACGTTCGCCCTGCCAAAAGCTGGGCCGGCATTAAAACCCGTTTTGAAGACGTGGACATTGTCATTGTGCGCGAAAACACCGAAGGCTTGTATGCCGGACTGGAACACTATTTGACCCCGAAAAAAGACATCGCTGAAAGTTTGGCAGTAGTGACCCGTGCCGCATCAGAACGCATTGTTGACTACGCTTTCCAATATGCCCGCGACAACCAACGTGAAAAAGTCACCGTTTGCCATAAAGCCAATATCTTAAAATACACCCAAGGGCTGTTCTTGGATGTGGCAAGGGAAATAGCCAGCCACTACCCTGAAATCAAATTCGATGAAAAAATCATTGATGCCGCGTGTATGCACATGGTGATGAACCCCAAACAATTTGACGTGGTTGTGACCACCAATATGTTCGGTGACATTTTGTCTGACCTGACGGCTGGGCTGGTCGGCGGTTTGGGCCTGATACCGGGCGCCAATATTGGTGCCAACGCAGCACTGTTTGAAGCAGTGCACGGCAGCGCCCCTGACATTGCTGGCAAAAACCTAGCCAACCCGATAGCGGTGATTATGGCCGGTGCCATGATGTTAAGCCACTTAGGCGAACAAGAAGCCGCCGACCGCGTGATAAAAGCCGTTGAATCAGTAGTCAATGAAGGCAAATTTGTCACCCCCGATTTAAACCCCGATTCTAAAGCAGGCACTATCGAAATGGGCAACGCTATTGTTGCCGCCTTGGCCTAGCCAATAACCCGCCCTAAACGCCGCCAACATCCTTGCCGATGATGTTGGCGGCAGCTAAGCTTGCCCTTCCCCAAGTCCCCTTGCCACCGCCAGTTTTTCAACAAATGCCCCAACTATTAGGTAATAATCGCCGATAGGCATAAAATATGCTGCTTTAATAGCTTGCCGCTCAAGGACTATGGCTAATAGACAACTGTTTTTGCTTGCCCTGATGATACCCGTGTTATTGGCGATCGCTTGGTTTTTAAAACCAACCGCCAGCGGGACACCCGCACTTAATCCACCAGGCACACGTCCTATTGCACAAGATGAAGTGGCCAGCATCGAAAAACCCTGTTCTAACGAACATCCTGAATGGCGTTCAGCACAAAGCATTGATGGCGTGGCAATAGCCGCCTCGTTGGCCTGTGAACCGGATAATCCGTTCGAGATTGCCGCTGCCGTAAAAGGCACTAATAATATAGGCATGGCCACCCTGATGCAGACCGATTTGGCGCAGGATGCACTGGAAATGTCCGATGACCTGGACCACGATGGCGACCCCGATATTATCCATATCAAATTGGAAGTGGTGGAACTGAACGGCTTCAGCCCCGATGGCGACTATCTCATCAACACCTTTGCCATTGCCCCCGGCATTCAACCTGGACTTTGGGCGTATGCCCCCAAATCGCGCGGCATGGGCGTTAAAAACTTCAATTCCCGTATTGCCAACCCACTGTTACGCGCGCCCTCCCCCAGCATCCGCGTGGAACAAGGCGACCACGTCACCATCACCTTAGAAAACACCCACTACTTGCCGCACACCCTGCATTTGCACGGCGTAGACCACCCTTGGCAGAACAGTCGCGGTGAGGACAATGACGGCGCCGAAGAACACCCCGTTTTCCCCGGCACCCAGCACAGTTACGAAATACAGCCCCGCCATGCCGGTACCATGCTTTACCACTGCCATGTGCAAACTGCCCAACATATTATGATGGGCTTAGGCGGGCTGTTTATTGTGGAAGAAAACCGCCCCAACAATTGGCTGCAAACCTTCAACATCGGGGCCGGGCAGGTGCGCCACTCCTCGGAGGCAGTCAAGCAAGCTTATAACCAAGAGTATGATCTGGTGTACCAGTCACTGGATAAAAAACTATCCGGCATCATCCAACAAGCCAACGACCCACGGCTGATCAGCCAACACATGGCGCGTGATTACAACATGACCGAGTCGTTTGAAAATTATTTTCTGCTGAACGGGCATTCTTTCCCGTATACCCTGCGCGATGGCATGATCATCGCCGCCGAAAACGAGAACATCAAGCTACGCGTTGCCAATCTGCAACGCTCCGCCGTTGCCCTGCATATCCACGGGCATAAAGTGACCATCACCGCTTATGATGGCGTTGATCAGCCTGAAGGCCAACAACTGAGCCGCGATGTGGTGGACATTGCCCCCGCGCAACGGGTGGATCTGAGCCTACGGACACAAGATGACGGCCTGCACAGTTACGGCCCAGGCTTGTGGATGTTCCATGACCATGTACCGACCGGCACCACCAGCGATGGCATGGAACCCGGCGGCAACATGGCCATTTTGGCCTACCAAAGCTTAGTCGATGGACAAGGGATGCCCAAAATGCATGAAGATATGCTAGGCGAGCTGTTCAGCCCTGATTATTACGCGAAAAAAATACCGGTTTGGCATACCGGCGATTTTAAACAGCTGCTCGGCGACGCAGGCAAAATGCCTCCTACTTACTGGCAAATCATCATTTTTGGTTTACTGATAGGTTTGGCCTTAGGTTTACTGATGTTCATCATTGTGGCAACAACCAGGAAGCGTCCATGAAAAAATTGCCCCTTATTGTTGTGCTGGCGATTGCTATGCAAGCCTTGACTTATTGGCCCGCCGCTTTGGCTGACATGAGCCACCACCACATGCTAATGGACGAGCGCGGCATGGTGATGAATGCCAACAGCGATAAACTGCCGCAAGACTGCCAAGCCATTTCTGAAACCGTTGACCTGACCATCCATGCCGGACAGAAACACGCGCTGGCCTTTAACGGCAAAATGTTTGCATTTGACCAGCAGCAATGGGATGTCAAACCATGCGCCAAAATCAACATCACCTTTATCAATGATGATCACATCCGCCACCAGCTGATGATCCACGGCTTACCTGGCTATTTATACCCGGACGGTATGTTCCATCTTGAACTCTATGGCGCGGGTGAGCTAAAAGCCTCTTTAATTGTCCCTAGCCAGAAAAAAACTTATTTGGTGCATTGTGAACTGCCGCAACACATGGAAAAAGGCATGAAGGCACAATTAAAAGTGGCGGGCGGCGATGGTGACTTGCCCAGCATCCCGGGCATTAGCGCCCCCATCAAAGCCGACCACTATGCTATCGACTGGCAACAATCGACGCTGTTCATCCTGCTGGTATGCATAATAGCTGGGCTATTGCTGCCATTTATAGCCGTTACCCTTATCAAATCAAAAAGCAAACCGCTATAACTGAAGTCTAGACAGGGTAAGTGATTGCGGTTTTTAAGGGCAATCGGTAAAAAGTGCTGTGCTGGTACGGAACTACCCTACTCAACTATGCTGCATGATCATCCGCCATATATGGAATTATAAATATATGACAGACAACAAAAAAAATCTTGCTGTAATGATTTTGTAACATTATAATGGGCAGTAGTAAATACCTAGTTATATGCTCAGTATTTGCCATTATGGATAACCTGCTTGACAGGCTATTCGAATATGTCATAGCACTTGCTCGGCCGTTACACGGGATGTAGACAAGCTGGGCATCTGGGGCTTTATTTATAATAATAATTAACGGAGGATACATCATGATTGCTCCTACTACTCTTACTGCTCTCAATGCCTTGGCCTACGCCAAAACATCCGGCAAGCCCATTGCCGTGTCGGACAGCGGCTACGCCATTGCCAACGCCGCCCACGCGCTGGCGGCCTTGGGC
>CAIYOW010000077.1 GCA_903927955.1 uncultured Methylococcaceae bacterium
CCGTCTTGCCGCCACTATTGGGGCCGGTGACAAACACTAGCTTTTCGTCATCCAAGTCAAAATCATTGCCGACATAAGCAGGGTTTTGTTTGCCTAACACCGGATTGACCGCACTAGTCAAATTAATCCGGTGATGGTCGGCTTCAAGCAAATTTGGCAATACCGTGACATGACCAAAATTTTCGGCAAATTTGATAAACGACAATAGCTCATCCACCTGCCCTAACGCTTCCAAAGCCGCACCCACTTCGGGGGACTGCCGATATTCCGTGCGTAACGGAATCATGCATTGGTCGCGGTCAAAGCCGCCAATCAGGGGCAAGCTAAGCAATAATAAGGGACTTAAGAATATAGCTTCATCAGGAATGTCAGCGAGAAAACCATCCGGCATAAAAGCCTTAGTCAAGCCATATACCAGCACCGCCAAGGCCAGTAGCAACGGCTTGAACAGGCGCGGCACAAAAATAATGGCCGGGCTAAACTTGCCTTGCTGTTCCAACTTGCTTTTAATGCCGTTTTCAGTCAGATACACGGGGTTTTGCATCAATGAACAGGCACGCGTGCCAGCAAAGCTTTGTACTTTGTCGAACACGCTTTGTAAATAAGCGCTATCCGGCTTGTCTATAGACAGTAGCCCGTGCGTCCAATCGTTCATAAACTTCACGCCGCGCCGATAATGGCTATATCCGTAACCATCAATGACCGGATGCGCCTGTTCGACCGTACTGAGCGAGTGGCCAAATTGGCCGAACAACAATGCATAAAAATGTTGCTCTTGCCCTGCCGCCTGTTGCAGCACATTTTCCAACGCGGCTTTCAGCTCCGGCTTGGCCTGCAACTCTGCAACCGCCGCCTGCTTGGCGCGAATGGCATCGGTGTCCGCACACGGCTGTGCCAAGGAGCGGTACAACACCGCTTGCCCTATGGTGGTGGCGGCGTGGTTAACCGCATCGAACAGCTTATCAAGCTCTATCACACTCGCCGCCCCAGCATCAATAACACCTTCGCCGGTGGGCAAAGGGTGGCAAGCTTTGCGGTCGGGCCAGTGGCCTTCCCAAATTTGTAATAATGGTTTCATGGGGCTAACCAAGGATTAGAGTTGTCATCAATATACACAGTCACACATACTGCTGCACTAAACTAGCCAACACCTGCACATGGGCATCGCTGTCGTTCAAACAGGGCAAGTAACGGTAATCGGTACCGCCCGCTTCCATAAACACGGCTTTGTTTTCCCCAGCAATCTCCTCCAGCGTTTCCAAACAATCCACTGCAAATCCTGGACAAACCACATCAACCGACTGAACTCCCTGCCCCGGCAAAGCCGCTAAGGTGTCGGCACAATAAGGCTTCAGCCACTCGGCCTTGCCAAAACGTGATTGGAAAACCAGCATCCATTGCTGCTCTTGCAAGCCTAACTGCCCAGCAATCAACTGTGCGGTGCGCTGGCATTGATGGAAATACGGGTCGCCCCATTGCGTCAACTGCTCTGGCAAACCGTGGAAAGACATCACCAGCAATTGGTTTTTGCCTTGCTCACGCCAAGCTTGGTCAATCGTATCGGCAATGGCTTTGATATAGCCGCTATCCATGTGGTAATCACTGATAAAATGGACAGTGGGCAGATGCCGCCAGCCGTTTAGTTCCTTAACCAAATCATCATAAACTGACGCGCTAGTGGTTGAGGAATATTGCGGATACAAAGGCAACACCACGACATTATCCACGCCTTGGTCTTTAAAGCCGCGCAGCCGTGTGGCAATAGACGGCTCGCCATAACGCATGGCATAATCGACCACCACGCCAGCGCTATCCATCTCTGCAGCCAGTTTTTCGGTCAGCTGACGGGTCAGAAAAGCCAGTGGCGAGCCTTTTTCTGCATCCCACACTTGCTGGTAAGCATGAGCCGACTTGGCAGGCCGGAACGGCAACACCGCACCATGCAAAATCAGCCACCATATCGGCCGGGGAATGTTAACCACCCGCGGATCCCACAGGAAATCTTTCAGGAATTTACGTACAGCGGCGGTGGTGGGGGCTGTAGGTGAACCCAAGTTAGCCAGCAGGATAGCAGTTTTTTGGCTCATAACGCTTATCGGTTAATTAAGTTTAAGAATTCCGAACGGGTACTGATGTGTTTGCGGAAAATCCCGGTCATCACCGACGTGGTCATCACCGAATTTTGTTTTTCCACACCGCGCATCATCATGCACATGTGCTTGGCTTCAATCACCACGGCCACACCGCGCGCACCTATCGACAACTCAATGGCATCAGCAATTTGTTTGGTCAGTTTCTCCTGGATTTGCAGGCGGCGGGCATACATGTCGACAATCCGCGCCACCTTGGACAACCCCAGCACTTTGCCCTGCGGCAAATAGCCAACATGACATTTGCCAATAAACGGCAACAAATGGTGTTCACACAACGAAAACAGCTCTATGTCTTTGACAATCACCATATCTTCGGTTTCGGCTGTAAAAATAGCACCGTTTAACACCTCTTCCAAGGATTTATGGTAACCGTTGTTCAAAAATTGAAACGCCTTGGCGGCCCGTTTAGGGGTGTCCACTAAGCCTTCGCGGGTCAAATCTTCCCCGATGGCTTGGATAATATTGGCGAAATGCTCTTCCACTTTATAGTTTCCCTGTCATTAAAATAGCTTAAGAGTATAACATTATTGGTTTGTGAACCTTAATGCTTCGCGCACCACATTGATATCGGCATCCGGTCTGCCGACATTTTCGCTTAAATGCCGCCGCCAGCCGCGTGCGCCAGGCTCACCATGGAACAAGCCTAAGGTATGCCGTGTCACTGTGTTCAGGCGCAAGCCCTCACCCAACTGCCGGCCGATGTAGGGCAACAATTGCCCTACGGCTTCATGGCGACTGGGCGGCAACGTATCCGCGCCAAATATACGCTTGTCCACCTCAGCCAGCACATAAGGGTTCTGGTAAGCCTCGCGCCCCATCATCACCCCATCGACGTATTGCAAATGGCTTTCGGCCTGTGCTAGCGATGTCACACCACCATTCAATATAAATTCTAGCTGCGGAAAGTCAATTTTTAACTGGTAAACCACTTCATAACGCAATGGCGGAATTTCACGGTTTTGTTTAGGGGACAAACCACTCAACCAAGCCTTACGGGCATGGACAATAAAAGTTTGGCAACCGGCACTGGCTACCGTCGCTATAAAATGCGCCAATTCCTCATAAGAGTCTTGGTCATCAATGCCAATGCGCGATTTTACCGTCACTGGCAAGGCTGTTGCCAGGCGCATAGCATCCACGCACTCCGCCACCAGTGTCGGCTCTGCCATCAAACACGCGCCAAAACGGCCATTTTGCACCCGGTCACTCGGGCAACCCACGTTTAGATTAACCTCCTCATAACCATAGTCTTCCGCCATTTTTGCACACCACCCCAATTCCCGTGGGTTGCTGCCCCCCAACTGCAAGGCCAGCGGATGCTCCTCGGCATTAAACTGTAAAAAACGCTGCCTATCACCATGGATTAAAGCCCCTGTCGTCACCATTTCGGTATACAGCAGGGCGTGGCGCGACAATAATCGATGGAAGTAACGGCAGTGCCGGTCAGTCCAATCCATCATCGGGGCAACGCTAAAGCGTCTGTTAAGTTTGTGGGGGGGTATCATGGGCGGTTGATTCAACACCGGGGCAATCGAAATGGATAGAAATTGAGGGAGGGGGGCAGTTATAACGGGTACTGCAAAGAAAGTAAAACCGTAAAATGCAAAAAAGGTGCATGCCCTGCAGGGTAATCCACCAACAACTTGGACAATGTTGTGCGGGGACACGGCATAAAGCCGTGCTTGACCGCACAAGCGGCTATCCGCTGGTATAATTTTGTCCAGTGCCTTGCATTGGCACTGGATTTATTCTGATGATGCGTCCGCCTGAACGGGCAGATCAAAAAGCTTAGAATGCGATTCTAAAATGTCTTGCTGTTCCTGTGGCAACCTTGCTTTATCTGATTGCAGGTAATGCTTATTATTACAAGACAAATTATGTTGGTTTCTCAGGGCTTCTTGAGCCGACACCGCCGCATTATATCGGCCGACATCTTTACTTAATGCAACATTGGCTGCATGTAATCGCCCAACGCGCTGACTGAAATCATGCATTTTTACGGAATCTGTCACATCTATTTTGTCACGCTCCCGCTCAATGGCAACATTTTGCTTTGCCAATTGGGTCTTACGCAGATTAAGCTTAGTAATTTCTAACTGTAAATTCTGATAGCCTTTTTCTAAACGGGGCACATTGCTTGCGCAATCCGTCAATTGAACAAAAGTTATCGGTTGGGTACTGGGTATAACTTCTTTTTGGCTACCGCCCCCCGCGCCTTGAAATGTTGCCATTTGAGAATCAGGTTTTGGCGGTGCCGACTGACAGCCGAGCAGCAAACTGGACATAATAACAGACAACAAAAAATTAGCTTTATTCATAGTTTCCTCCAACAATTTACTTTAAGCACTTATTTAGCTTAGATGCAAACCACTAAAAAATTCCGGCACTAATAGCTTGTGACAAGCTATATATCATAGACTTTGTGGTGGATTGCCTGGCGGCGAATCCACACTTCAGTTGATTTAACTTACGGGCTGATGACACATTCTCCTGAACGGGAAAATAGGGTTAAGTGTCGGTGGTTAATTGCCAATATGAATCTTTTCTTGAGCCTTCCGCAACGCCGGATTTGTTTCTGATGAGGCATCTTCCTGAACGGGAAGATTAGACGTTTTAGAATGCAACACCATGGCTTCTTGCAGCTCCCTTGGCAACCTTAATTCATCTGATTGACGGTAGACTCTGTTACTACAGGACAAATTGTGTTGATTACTAAGTGTACTTTGAGCTTCCGCAGCGTCATTATAATTGTCAATATCTTTATTTAATTGAACATTGACTGCTTGTAAATGCTCAATCCGCTGATTGAATGCTTGCACTTTTTTGGTGTCTTTTGGATTGATCTTGGTTCGCTCGTTCTCCATTGCTATATTTTGTTTTGCCATTTGTTCCTTACGCTGGTCAAGCCTGGCAAGTTCTAATTTCAAATCCTCAGAGCCTTTATCTAAGATTTTCACCTTGGTTGCGCAATCCGTCAATTCTGCAAAAGTCATTGGTTTGACACCCAATACATTACCTTTTTGTAAACCCTGCCCATTGCCCTGAAACGCGACAATATCAGGATCAGGTTGTTGCTCAACAGCATTAGTTTCGGGTTTTGGCGGGGCTGTCTGGCAACTAAGCAGTATAGTGACCATAACAAAGATTAAAAAAGTAATTTTTTTCATAGCCTACTCCAATAGTTTGCCCTGTGACTACCTAACATTATGGGCTTTGTTGCTGGTGGATTGCCTGTCGGCGAATCCACCCTACAGTTGGCTTACAGGTTACCATTTTCAGCTAAATTTTACTGCCAATTACCAATTAAAACAAACGGAGACCAATAATACGGGTGATGGAATTCGTGGGACTGGATCATGGCCACCTGTGACTGCTGCATGGCTTTGGCTTTGCTTAGCGAGTTGTTTAAACCGCCATAAAATGTTTTCATGAATTGCAGTGCCGCTGAATCATCAATTGACCATAAGCTGCCAACTGCGGACAACGCATTGCTTTTAACGGCCAAGCCGCTAAAGCCCAATAACATCCGGTCATTGCCTTCTGCTGTTTCACAGGCACTGAGGGTCAGCAATTCAATGGGGTTTTGCTTAAGGTTTTTGTTTTTTAGTGTGTCATCAAAGTCTTGAAAAGAGATGTTTTTATCGTAAGCCATCACAAAGCTATCTTTGATGTTTTTACCAAAATAACCGTGCGTGGCAAGATGGACGTTAGTAAATTTTGCGCTTTCCAAATCATCTTTAAAGGTATTGGCGGTAAAGGTTTTATTCAGCAACAACTGCGATTTTCCCATACTGGCAATCTTATTAACTTCTGTTTCAACACTCGGCAAACTTAGAGAGTCCACCAAATTTTTTCGGTTCATTTGGCGATTTTTTTCTGCCTCCTTGTCGGACGAGGCATCAGGGCTTACGCCTGAAATATTGGCGGCAATATTAGCAGGCAATTGGTCAATTGACGGGCCATCCGGTCTACTGATACCGGCAATCAAGGTTTCCCTATTTTGGTTGGCTGATTTGGGACGGAACAAGTTATCCAAATCCAGCTCAGGTAAGGTTACAATGGCCTGTTGTTCAACCGCAAAATGCTTGCCATCGTACAGTGCAGAAAGGGGCATACCGCGAATCGACCTATCGGGCACATAGATGATGGTCTGTGTGTTCAGTTGTTGCAATTCGCTGCGTAGTGGCGCTAAAAACCACTGGTTCAATTGTTTTGCGGCAGGTTTATAATTTTTACCGTTTTGCAAAGCATACACCAGTGCCACTGATTGCTGCCGGATTTCATCAGCTGAAACATTTACGGTGTGGTGATAGAATTTATCACCACTTTTAAGGATAAGCACCAACCGGTCTTTAAAAATGATGGGGTATAACAGTGCGGTATTGGGATAAGATTGTTGCGCCCAATCGCTATGCTTATCGGTATGGTCGGAACAACGGCTTAACAGATAATCCTGCATGTCGGCATTTTTTACCACTTCCATGCTGTTAATTGCCGCCAACATGGTCGCTTCACCGGAAGCCGCTTTAGTTTTATTGGTCGATAACAACAATAAATCGACATAGCCCCTGTAAACCGGATCAATCAACACTTCGACTGAAGACTGGCCACTGGGCAAGTTGATGGGCAAATCTTTTTTAATGGTGCTTAGTGTTGTGACCGCTTCAGTATAGGCCTGCAATGCCCCGGAAATATTGCCTTGCTGCCTTAAGCTATCGCCTTTCAATTGATTTAGCTTAGCCAACAGTTCGCTTGCCCGCGTATCGGAAGCCAAAGCAAACGCTTGATCCACCAAGGCCAGCACGTCAGCGTATCGGGCCTGCTGAAAATATAATTGAGCCAAAGCAATTAAGGATTCAGCTTGGAAACGCTTATCTTTGTTTGTTGCCGCCACCGATTGGGCGGCGGTGATTGCCAGATAAGCCTGTTCTGTCAGAGCCGATTGTTCGGCTAGCGGCAAACCGCTTTTATCAGAATCCAAGACATACTCAGCCCACTGTAACTGTAACCTGGCTTTGGCATAGCCGTCAGGCAAAGCGGCAATCTTTTCGGCTATTGCGGCAGGGCCAATGTTTTCATCATTGGCCTGTTGTAACAAAATACCGGCTTCCAAATCAACCAAGCCGTTCGCCTCGGCTTGCCCAAGAGCGGCTTTAAAGTAAAAAGAAGCCTTGTCATCAGCACCCAAGGAGCGGTACAGAGACCCCAAATACTCGCCAGCCAAGGCATGCAGATAGGAATTGCCCTTGGCAGTTTTTTCGTAAGCTTCTTTTAATTGCTGTTCTGCCACATCGGTTTTATTAAGCAACAAGGCGTTATAACCGGAAGCTGTCAGTGCCGGCAAATAGACATCTTGCTGACCCGTAGCATCTTTTAATGCCTTGTCGAAATTATCTTGGGCTTCCTGCAACCGTCCACTATCGCGCAACACCTCACCTTGATGCACCCAATCAATAATTTGGCTGCTTGATGTTGCCGCATAAGCCGCTTGGCTTGCCAGCATAGCGATAACCAGGCCAACAGCCGGTGTCTTTGTTTTATTTGCTTTAATGATACTGATCATGAGTGCCGCCTTAAAATGCGTTCATATTGACGCGGAAATGAATCCCATCATCTTGAATATCATGGGGAAGCGTATTTTTTTGTGGATTATTGACCGAGGCAATGGCATGTGCCCAATAAAAATCAGTGGTCAATTTCTGGTATTTCCAGTTAAATCCAACCCCCACTGAATGCAGGTAATCGGTGGACATTTTGCTGATTGTGCTGGTCGGATTATTCCAAGCTCCGCCATAATCCATAAAGGGCACTAAAAATAAACTGCCCTTGTCGGCCATTGCTGCCGTTAATAGTGGATATTTAAATTCTAAACTGGCGTTAAAGCCGTTATCGCGGACATAAGTGTTCTCGCGGTATCCGCGCACGGTATAGACACCCCCCACTGAATAACGCTCTTGGTTTAATAAAGGCGAATCAGACAACTGGATATTACCTTTTAAAACCACTGCTGCGCCATTATCCAGCACTTTTTGGCTGAACATGCTCTGCCCTAACCAGCTAAAAAACTGCCCGCTTTGTTGTCCGGGTTGATTGGTGGTTGCCCCCAAGGTATCAAGCCCGGCATTAAAAGTTGACCAAAAAACCGCATTGTTGGTTTCGCCACGATGGGAATAATGTTGGGACATACGCAACACGGTTGCTTGTGTGCTACAGTCATTGACGCCAGGCGTTGTGGATATACAGTTATTGGCCAAAGTGGTGCGGTTTTGCCTAACCACAAAATTAAACCCTAAGGTCAATTCATCGTTAAACGTCCGATAGATAGGATGGGCAATGCCAGCATCGTAACCGACAATGTTGCTGGATATATTCAGCACATTAAGCGGTGGTTCAATAATGCTGCTGTAGGTGCTGCTGTAGCGGAAACTGACACGGGTGTCGTGCGCGCTGATGGGTACAGCAATACCTGTGTTGTAACCGGTGGAACCGCCGTTGATACTAACCTGCCCGTCAATATGCTCGCCCATTTTTAGCAAGTTATCGACCCAACCGCCCATACGGCCGGTCACTTCACCCACCGACGGGGTTTGGTAGTTATCGGTGCCAGCATAGAGTTGGTAGGGTCTGGCCCGGGTCACAGTCACGTCCAAGGTGGCTTCACCTAGGTTTTTGCCTGGCAACAAACGGCCATTCAAGCGTTCAATCAGCGGGTTGCCCAACAATAATCGGTAACTGTCCTGAAGCTTATTGACGTTTAACGGGTCACCACCGCCTAAAATCAAACGATCACGCAGATAACTTTCGGGCAACCGGCCTTGGCCATTTTGTTTGACCTCGGTCAACTTGCCTTCAATAATGGTCAGCTTAAGTAAGCCACTGGCGAGCGACTGGTTATTGATGACCGCCCCGGAATTGACATACCCTTTTTCAACATAGAACAATGAAATTTTGCGGCGCAACGCTTCAAAATCCCCAGCCGTCAATGGATGGTTGAGATAGGGCTGGGCAAGGGCAGTCAATTCTGGCGTGGGGATAGCTGAATTGCCTTCAAACTGGATTGATTTGACGACCAGTGTTTTACCCGTGCCGCCCAGGGCAATGGGCTTGGTTACCGGTGGCAATTGGAAACCATTGCCCGGTTTGTTAGGCATCATTTGTTGTATTTGCGCCGGTTGCTGGGCACGGGTAGGGTCGTTGCTGATGATAGGCGCATCATCCGCATAGGCCAAGGGCATTGCCAAACCTAGCAAGCCTAACCAGCAGTAGGTTTTACTGGTGTTTAACGGATTTAAACCCTGATTGACTGGCGCTGGATTAGCCCTGCGGGGCTGCGTCAGGGGGTTGAATGTTTTGTTGTTCATAGTGGATGCCTTGGATATTTATAAACCGATAAATGTAAAACCAAACCTTAACCCTTAGTGCAACTGCCAGAACCCTTAGTGAACAAATTAGCCAACACTAGCGGCTCTGGGTTTGCCATGACTGTATTCAGCGGCTTGCCTTTAAGCTTTAAGCCGTTACCGGCTGGGAACACGGAAAATGGCAGTTGTTTTTCAAATTGCAGCATCACGCCTTGCGTGTTCATTATTTCTAAGGTGCTGCCTTGGCCTTGGCTGCAGGGACCGGATAATTCAGGCAAGCTTATTGGGCGGCTCACCACTGTTTGCAGGGCGGCGATCAAACCACCAGGTTGCGGGCTGGCTACAGAATTAATCAGGACATTACCGGCTGAGAATGACTGGACACTAGAGGCATCCCCCGCCGATAATATAAAGAAGTAATTGGTCGGTGCTGCATAGAGGGCATTGTAATTACTAGCTGATAGTGCAAACTTGCCATTTTCACTGCCAATTTTATTGCTTGTGGTATTGTTAAAATCTATCGTGAAGTAAACCGTCTTGCCTTTTAAATAATCGGGCAATCCTACCGTATAGGGCTGATCTACACTGACATGCTGAACACCTAAATTACCGCTGGCAAGCACAGTCGAATTACCATTTAGATTTAACCGCACGGGGTTATTTTCATAATAACTGATGGCTTGTGGGGTGCCGAATGTATAGCCTTGAGGAAGATTAGGGGCAATATCCATAGTGCCATTAACACTAATGCTGCTGTCGTTAAGATTGACGACTTTGGCGTTTAAGGTAAGGCCGTATAATGGCAAGCCGTTGCCGTCAAGGGTATCCGCCCCCCCTAAAATTTTGCCGCCTTGGGTCAAATCAATATTACCCCCTGCTGAAACCGTCAAGGTTTGCACGGCAGGTTGTGTGGGCGTGGGGGTGCTGGTGATAGTGCCGCCGGTTATCTCAATATTGCCATTGCTTGCGATAACGGTTGTGGCTCCTTGGATAACGCCCGTAGCATTAACATACACGTTATTACCTGCTGTTACATTGCCTGATATGGCTCCATTATTAATAATGTCTGCATTGTCCCCGCTTACCGCGCCGCCACCAATGCTGCCCCAGTTGCTCAGGTCGCTTCCGGCTGTCGCTTTGCCACTGATGGTGGCAGCGCTGTTGGTCGCGGTGCCGTTGGTCAAATAGCCTAAGGTGGCGGCAGCATCGCCGGTAATCTTGCCGTCGTTAGTCAGGTTACCGGCAAGTGCCAGCACCGTGTTGGCATTGCCCAACGTGCCTATGCTACCCGTGTTGCTTAAGTTGCCGTTATCAGCGGTCGCATTGCCGGTGATATTGCCTGTGTTGACTAAAGTGTCGACAGTGGTGGCAACCGAAGTGGCGGCAAATGCATCGCCATTGATCGTGCCGTTGTTGATCAATTTGCCATTGTCAGCCGTCACGTTACCGATGATGATGCCGTAGTTGGTGAACGAAGAGTTGCCGGTGCTTTCTGCTCCACCGCCAATGCGACCCCAATTGGTCAATGCGGCCCCAGCTGTCGCTTTGCCGGTAATTTCCTTAGCTAGATTTGCTGCACCCGCTGCGCTGTTGTTCACAAGATAGCCGACGGTCGCTGTCGCGTTGCCGATGATGATGCCGTCGTTGGTTAGGTTGCCGGTCAGTGCCAACACGACATTGGCATTGCCCAACGTGCCTATGCTGCCCGTGTTGCTTAAGTTGCCGTTATCAGCGGTCGCATTGCCAGTGATAGTGCCGCTGTTGACCAAGGTGTCGGCAGTGGTGGCAACCGAAGTGGCGGCAAGTGCATCGCCATTGATCGTGCCGTTGTTGGTCAATGTGCCATTATCAGCCGTCACGTTACCGGTGATGGTGCCGTAGTTGGTGAGCGAAGAGTTACCGGTGCTTTCCGCTCCACCAGTAATGCCGCCCCAGTTGGTCAATGCGGCTCCAGCGGTCGCTTTGCCAGTGATGCTGGCGGTACTGTTGGTCGCTGCGCCGTTGGTCAAATAGCCCAAGGTGGCGGTCGCATTGCCGGTAATCGTGCCGCCGTTGGTCAGGTTGGCTGCAAGCGCGTCACCTTTGATCGTGCCATTGTTGACCAGCGAGTGGTTGCCGGTGCTTTCCGCACCGTCACCAATGCCGCCCCAGTTGCTCAGGTCGCTTCCGGCTATCGCTTTGCCACTGATGGTGGCGGTGCTGTTGGTCGCGCTGCCGTTGGTCAAATAGCCCAAGGTGGCGGTCGCATCGCCGGTAATTTTGCCGTCGTTGGTTAGGTTGCCGGTCAGTGCCAACACGACATTGGCATTGCCAAGTGTGCCTATCTTTCCAGTATTATTCAGGTTGCCGTTATCAGCAACTGCATTGCCAGTGATGGTGCCGCTGTTGATTAAAGTGTCAGCAGTGGTGGCAACCGAAGTAGCGGCGAATACATCGCCATTGATTGTGCCGTTGTTGGTCAATGTAGCATTGTCAGCCGTCACAGTACCGGTGATGATGCCGTAGTTGGTGAGCGAAGAGTTGCCGGTGCTTTCCGCACCACCGGTAATGCCGCCCCAGTTGGTCAATGCGGCTCCAGCGGTCGCTTTGCCAGTGATCAGGATGCCGGTGTTGACCACCCCCGATGTGTTGTTCAACAAATCCCCGTTGACCGCAACGGCATCACCATAGATCGCGCCATTGTTGGTCACACTACCACCAGTCGCTTGCGCTAAGTTGCTGTCACCAAGGTTGCCAAGGCTACCGCTGTTGGTCAAATCGGTAGCCGCCAGTGCCACATAAGATGAGCCGTTGGAGCTGAAAAAACCCGTTATTTCTCCTTTGTTGGTAATGCTCCCTCCGCTGCTTTCCGCACCACCGGTAATGCTGCCCCAGTTGGTCAGTGCTGCTCCAGCGGTCGCTTTGCCGGTGATCAGGATGCCGGTGTTGACCACCCCCGATGTGTTGTTCAACAAATCCCCGTTGACCGCAACGGCATCACCATAGATCGCGCCATTGTTGGTCACACTACCACCAGTCGCTTGCGCTAAGTTGCTGTCA
>CAIYOW010000078.1 GCA_903927955.1 uncultured Methylococcaceae bacterium
AAAAATGGCGGATTAAACATGGTAAAAATTGGGAAGCGTGAAAATGGCATAAGGCCTCGCCGTCTGTGGCTTTTCAATAAATCCTATGGGACTTTGGTGTCGTTTGTTTAAATGCACCCCATATTAACTTCATTGGCAAGTATGAATTTTACAATCGTGAACATATTGTTAATATTCAATATGTTATCAAGAAGCTTATTGGCGAATTAGAAATCGATATTTCGGCTGCAAGCCGCTAATACCAAGGGCTACAGGGGTGTCGTGAAACAAACCGTTCTTTTGGTTAAATAACCCCAATTGGGATAGCGGCAACATGGCTAACCGCTGCATCAGTGCTGCCACTTCCTGCCTGTACGGCATTACCGAAGCGGCAGTATTGGCGGCAGGATACGCGCCCGCCATCGGCTTTATCCACACCGGCAAGCCCTTGTCGTTTGTCTATGACATTGCCGACCTGTTCAAATTTGACGACATCATCCCACAAGCCTTTAAAATTGCGGCTAAAAAATACACGCAGCCAGAACGTGAAGTGCGACTAATGTGCCGCGACATCTTCCGGCAAAGAAAAATTCTCAAGCAAATAATCCCCACTATTGAAGAAGCGCTCGCAGCGGGTGAACTACCCATCCCCGCCGCCTTTGAAGAATCTATAGCCCCCGCCATCCCTAATCCAGAGAACATCGGCGATGTTGGTCATCGTAGTTGAAAATGCCCCACCACGCTTGCGCGGCAGGCTAGCCGTTTGGCTAATTGAGATCCGCGCCGGTGTTTATGTGGGCGATCTGTCCAAAAAGGTCAGGGAAATGATTTGGTCACAGGTGGAACAAGGGCTTGAAGACGGCAACGCGGTCATGGCCTGGTCAACCAACACCGAATCAGGTTTTGACTTTGTGACGCTAGGCGCAAACCGCCGCTTACCTGTTGAACTGGACGGCCTAAAACTGGTGTCATTTTACCCTATTGATAATATCGATAATGCTGCTCTTTAACATCATGGCAAAATGCATAAAAGTTGGTGTAAATTTAGCAAGGTCATTTCCGTTTTCCTAACAATTGGTTAAGATAAGTGCGTTCCCCACATCCGTGGGGATGAACCGTCGAGCGTTTCCGGTCGAACACTGCTACAAATGCGTTCCCCACATCCGTGGGGATGAACCGTGATTTTTTAAGCCCCTGCAAGTTCCGCATAAGCGTTCCCCACATCCGTGGGGATGAACAATCAGTTAATTATCCAATTAGTCAAAAATCAGTCATTTTTAAATTACTTTAAAACCAAGTATTAGGATTTTTTCTTGAGTTTCTGCAACACGACACGTTCCTAAACAAGCCATCACCCCTGCAACAACCGGTAAACGCTTGCCCTGGACACCCCATACTTGCCGCACAGGCTTTTGACAGTCACGCCCGCGTCCCGCTCATCGCGCATTGCCCCAATCTGCTGTTGGGTCAGCTTGGCCTTTGCGCCGAACCTCACCCCCCTGTCCAACGCCTTGGCGATGCCGTCCGCTTGGCGTTCCTTCCTCAGTGCCGTCTCAAACTCGGCAATCGCGCCCAGCATATTGAACATCAGCTTGCCGGTGGGCGTTGCCGTGTCGATGCGCTGGTCAAGCACCACCAGGTCAATATGCCGCTGTTGCAGGTCATGGGCCATTTGCGTCAAGTCCAGCACCGACCTTGCCAACCGGTCCAGCCGGGTGATGACCAGTTGGTCGCCTTCGCGCAAATAAGCCAGGCATTCCTTTAATGCCGTCCTGCCATTGGTTGAAGTGGCCGACCTCTTCTCGCTGAACACCTTGTCGCAATGGCCCAGCTTTGACAGCTGGACATCGAGTGACTGCCCTGTTGAACTGACCCGCGCATAACCCACCAAGCTCATGACAATGCCCCGCATATCCTTAAAGTTTACGAGAACCCATAATAAGACATAATCCGGCACACTTCAAGCCCGCATTCCGCCGTTGCCCCAAAAGCATCTTGCAATGTGTACTTTTTGAGACGGTCGCGCTGCTATCGCCTATAGGAAACCGGCTAAAACATCCATCACCTCGCTAACACTTAACCACAGCCCCCAAACCCTCCCCATTAATAACCGCCAGCCTCTCCGCCACCCTGCGCCTCGGCCTGCCGCTGTTGCCCTTCCTTTCCGCCATAACCCCCTTGCCGAACACCCTGCCTTCGCCCTGCACGATGACCTCAGCGTAGTAGTCCTTCTTGACCAAATACCGGGCCGCCTTGTCAAGGTTGTCCCGCAATGCCGTGTCGTCGTGGTTGACCATGCCTATGCCCCGGCGGGCGTATAGTTTTTTTTGGGCGTTGCAGTTGAAATAAATCCCCCTGCCGCCGGTGATGGTGTCTGCCCAGTACCGCCCCAAGCGATGCCCTAACGTGATGTCTTCGCGCACCTTCGAGCCGTCGTAGAAAAACAGCAGGTGGTAATGGAAGCCTTTCTCAGGGCCGTACTCCAGTTTCCAGACCTGCCCCACCTTATGTTCGAACAATGCGTTGGTCCGTGTGTTGTCGAAGAAATGCTCGCGGTCGCTTTGCACCTGTTTGAGTTCAGCCTGTAGAGCATCAATGGAAGCACAGCGGCGCTCTTGCTTGCGGTAGCCAAAGTCCACCCGGATGACCAACAGCCTTGCATAGCGTTGGAACAGCTTGTCGATGTAGGCCGACAGGCTTTTGGCATTGTCCCGTGCTTTCCTGTGATGGCGGCTGATGAGGGCTTTGAACGCCCCGCTGTTGGCTTCCGCCCGTATCTGGTGGAGCATGTGGTTCAATAGCCCTATCCGCTGCATCAGGTCTTCGGGGTCGCACACGGTGGGGCAGTGGAACAGGTCAATGCCATCCACGCCCTTTTCCCCTATCTGCCCGCCACCACCGTGGCCGCTTGGCAATGCCCAATAGCCGCCTTCCCCGCGCAAAAGCTGTTCTTTCGCTTGCCGCACCGCCTTGAAAAACAGATCGATGTAAGGATTGAAGCGGTGCAGCGGGAATAACGCGTCCAATTGCCTGGCAAAGTCAGGGGCGGCGTATTTTTTGAGGCTGCGCAACAGCCCATGCGGTTCACTGGCAATGGCATACAGCGGATAACCTGGCCTGCCCTTGCCACAGTAATCCAGATAAAACACATCCGTTTTCAGTCCGATGATGGTTTGTACCAACACGTCAATGCCCTTTAAGCCAAAAGGCCCAATAGCCATATTGCGGCTTCCTCCTGCCTGAATATCCATCGCCTGAGCATCCATGCAAGCCCCCTTAAAGCCATTAGCTAAACCATTGTCCATGCCATACCCCGTTCGCTGTCATGTGTTGATGATGGGTCAATGCCAGCACTATAGCCCGTGCCAAAGCCTGTGCTGAGATCACTGCCATTGACCGATTGGGCGTAGTGGTGTCCGTTACGCCTTCATAACATGGGCGAGGCGGTTAATTTTTTAAATCTAGGGTTGTCAGGATGATGGATGCTTTCAATGGGTTTACATCCATAAGCATTGGCTTCAACACGTTTTACTACACTGCTCTTTGATGGCTATCAATGACTGGCATTAACTTAAGTGAAGAGCTTATTGAAACAACTTGAGGGATTGGCATAAGCAATTAATTTTAATGACTTTATAGCTATTAGGTAATTAATAACTCTTAGATATCAATACATCAATATCCAACCAAGAATAAACCACGCTGATTCAAAATGGGAGCCAGTTTTTCTGCAACAGCCTTCTCAGAAACACTAAGAGGCATTGCGACC
>CAIYOW010000079.1 GCA_903927955.1 uncultured Methylococcaceae bacterium
ATGGCATGCGCGGTGGTGGGGGTTATGGCAGGGGTTACAATAATGGCGGTGGTTATGGTTATCGGGGCAGTTATGGCTATGGTGGCTCTTCCAATTTTGGTATTTATCTTGGATCACCCTATTACTCAACGCCTTATTACAGTTATCCGTATGCGTCACCTAATTATTATCCGCCAACGGAAATCGCTGTTCCGGTTCAGCCACCCGTTTACATCCAACAACCTCAACAACAATTTCCCCCTGGCTATTGGTACTACTGTAATAACCCGCCAGGCTATCATCCCTATGTCAAACAATCCGGTAACAAGCCAATGCCCACAACGGGAAATATATGTTGTACCCATGATATTTCAGATAAAAAACTTTGGGAAAACCGGCAGCATTAAAATTTTCGTCTTGCCAAACGCCATTGGCCTGTTGGGTATCCAATAAATAATCCACGCCCGCAGCCACTTCTGCACACGCGCTTTCTTCCGCCGCCAATAAGGCCAAGACCGCCAGTGCCGTATGGAACGGTGTGCTGGTGGTAAATTCCGCACTCAGTTTGGCATCTTGATAGCTGCAAGGGGATTCACCCCAACCACCATCTTTATGCTGTTGTGATTTTAACCAAGCTACGGCCCGGCTAACACTAGGCTGCTTTGCTGATACACCCGCACTGGCAAATCCAGTCAGCACCGACCAAGTGCCATAGATGTAATTGCTTCCCCAACGCCCAAACCAGCTACCGTCCGCTTCCTGTTCTTTCAGAAGAAATACTATGCAACGTTCAATCACAGCACGGTATTTTGGTGCTTGTTGGACGAGCTTGCTGAGCAATAACAGGCAACGGGCGCTGACATCAGTAGTGGGTGGATCAATTAATGCTCCGTGGTCGGCAAACGGGATGTGGTTGAGATATTGATGGGTATTATCGGCATCAAATGCCCCGTAACCGCCGTTGCGTGATTGCATGCCAGCGATCCACGCCGCTGCCCGCTCAATATTGTCATGAAAAACATCATCGTTGCTTTGCAGTAAAGCCAATGCCGCAACGGCCGTATCATCGACATCAGGATAATAGCTATTGCCGAATTGGAAAGCCCAGCCTCCCCCAAGTAAATCAGGCCGTTGCCTTTGCCAATCGCCGGGTTCATCGTGCAATTGCTTGCTGGCCAGCCAATGCAACGCCAATTGCAAGCTGTGCTGGGTATTTGCATGCTGATGATAGTGTTCTAACTCCTGCAACACCAACACCACCAGCCCGGTATCCCAAACCGGCGACACACAGGGCTGGCAATACGCCGATTGGCCTTTAATCACCAGTAAGCGGTTAATGGCTGCTTTGGCAATAATACGCCGCTCGTCATCGGCGGGTATGCCCAAATAAACCATCGCCTCATAGGCGTTGACCATTGCAGTAAAAATGCCGCCCAAACCATCATAACCATTTAAGCGTTCCGTGAACCAAGCTTGTGCTTTAGCAGTAGCTTTGCGGCGGACAAATGCCGGAATAAATGGCTCCAAGCGTTGTCCGATCAGTTCTACTGCCAAAATGGCTTTGCCTAACGAGGATTTGATATGGGAAAAATAGCCATATTCTTGTTCCGCAGGTTTGATAAACAGCTCGGCAACACTTATGTTGCCAGGGTTGCGCGCCTTGACTTTATAAGTGCAGAGAATAAATAATGGCACCATCACCGTCCGTGACCAATAAGCCACCTTGTCCAAATGAAACGGAAACCATTTTGGCAGCAGCATTATTTCCACAGGCATAAAAGGTACCCCGCGCCATGGCAGCTGTTGGTACATCGCCAGTAATATACGCGTAAAAACATTGGCTTTAGCCGCGCCGCCCTGCGCCAATATCCATTCCTGGGCTTTTTTTAAATGCGTGGCTTGAATGTCATCGCCTGCTAGTTTCAGCGCGAAATAAGCTTTAACCGTACAACTCAAATTGCCGGCGCCGCCCTGAAAAAGCGCATAACTGCCGTCAGCATTTTGTTTCGAACGCAAAAAATTGGCAATTTTCGCTTGCAAGTTCAAATCGATTTCGTCAACAAAGTGCATCATTAAAATGTACTCGGCAGGAATCGTGCAATCGGCTTCGAGTTCGAACACCCAATATCCGTCTTTATGTTGCAACGCCAGCAATTGTGCTTGGACACGGGCGATCGCCCTAGCCAATTTTGGCGTAGGCAGGGCAGGAGAGCCGAAAGCAATGGCATTTGCAGGTGCAGATGACGTATTCTCTCTAAACATAATGTGGGATGCTGTGGAAAATTGTACAAAAATGGGGAATTATGGCAACCTGCTAGAGTATTTAAGAATGCACTGAAGGTTCGTAGCCTTTGGGAAAGGTATTAAGCCAATATTTCTTGGCTCTGGTAGCTGGGTTCAGCTTAGCCAATATGCCAAAACCAGTCTGTTCGATGCCGCACAGACAGCACTTTTGCTCTATCGTTATGCTTTAGCTTAAATTTAGCCAGTATAGTTTTGATAGGTGGGGGATAAGGCTAAACTATTCGCCCTGAGCCGATCCGCCAACCCTAGCCTAGGACTGATATTATGTTCCGCCTACAAATCAAGCATGTAACTCACTACCAATACGCACAAAGTGTCATTTTATTGCCGCACAAACTGCTTTTGCGCCCGCGTGAAAACCACGACATCCATATTGAATCGGCGCAGCTGGTCATTTCCCCCGAACCTCAGCTACATTGGCAGCGTGATGTCTACGATAATGCCGTGGCAATAGCGACATTCACCCTGCCGTGCCAGCAACTCTCAATATCCAGCCTGATGGTGCTTCAGCATTTTGATAGCCAACCGTTGGATTTTTTGGTGACGGATTATGCCGTATATTTCCCTTTTCAGTACGATGCTTCAGAACGTGTGGATCTGACCCCTTATCTACAGACACTTTATGAACAAGACCACCTAGTATTAAGTGCCTGGTTACGGAAATTTTGGATTGCCGGGCAAAAAATAGAAACTTATATACTGTTGGATAGGATTAATAAAGCCATTGCCACCGGATTAACTTACCAACAACGCGAAGAGCCGGGGGTGCAATCCCCCGCCACTACACTAAGCCTAGGTGTGGGGTCTTGCAGGGATTTTGCGACCTTATTCATTGAGGCTTGCCACAACCTTGGGCTTGCCGCCCGCTTTGTCAGCGGATATTCATTTTCATCAGGCTTAGCCTCAGGCCAGGGTGCCACCCACGCATGGGCGGAAGTGTATTTGCCGGGTGCTGGTTGGAAAGGCTTTGATTCCACCTCCGGCCAATTGGTAGGCAATGACCATATTCCGGTTGCCGTGAGCCGCCATCCTGAATCAGTGCCGCCTATTTCAGGGGCATTTATCGCGGTACCACCGCAATCCCCAGTCATGCGCGTGTCAGTGGAAGTCAGCCGCAATACTGACCAACACATTGAAAAATGAGAAGTTGGCTTGGTTTAAATCCTCAATTGCTTAGGGTATGAGAAGTAAAATACCCCAAAATCCTATTGTTACAGACAACAATCCTCCTTATTCATATTCACCAGATACTGACGTTACTGTGCGATAACGCACTGAACAAAAACGGTTGGGCATTTAAAGTAGACCGAGTTTAGCCACTTCCAAACGTGGCAACTGTTGTCTCTGATATTTTTCGTCAATATCAATAAACCGTAACGTCATTCCTTATTAAATTAGGTGATTTTTATGAATACTACCGCAACCACACAAGTAACCAGTGACCCTTTAGAGAAACTAAAAAATCTCACAGCGGCCGTTTACATTTGCCAAATTCTGACTTTCGTTTTGGCAGGGGTGCCGTTGCTGATTGGCGTGGCACTCAATTTTTATTATCGCAATGCCGTGCAAGGCACTTGGCTTAAATCGCATTTTGATTGGCAAATCAAAACCGTTTGGGTCACGCTGGCAGGTTTTGCCATTTCCGGCTTAATTTTTACACTAAGCTTGGAATTGGGCGGATTAATTTTACTGTCAACTTTGATACTCTTGGTTTATAGAATCGTTATAGGCTGGACAAGCCTTGCTGCGGATCAACCTATTAAAAATGGCAACTGATAACTTTACAGTGGCTTTGTGGCACTTCTTACCGATAACGTCAAAGGACATGCGACATGACCAGCATTCAAGTAGGTTGCAATTTAAGCTACACCGTCACCCAGCCTAGCAGTTTCTTATTTAATATTGCCGCCGCCCGCACTTTGCAGCAAACCATTGGCGAGGAAAACTTGCAAGTCAATCCTGCCGTCTATTTCGAAACGTTCACCTTAGGTACGGAGGGCATTCAAATATATCGGCTAGTCGCCGAGCCGGGTGAACTGCAACTGCAATACCATGCGCAAGTGGAACTGTATCCCGATAACGATGAAACGAACGGAATTGTCGAGACCGATTTCCTGCACTTGCCCTATGCCGTCTTGCCATATCTCAATCCCAGCCGTTATTGCGAATCAGACCGGTTGACCCATTTTGCCACGCGCCTGTTTGGCAACACCCCGCATGGTTATGCCAGAGTCAATGAGATTTGCGATTGGATAAACGGCAATTTGGATTACCAAGCCGGCAGTAGTGGGGAAAGCACCAGTGCTTGCGATGTGCTGATACAGCGTGTCGGGGTCTGTCGTGATTACGCGCACCTTGCCATTGCCTTATGTCGTGCCTTGTGCATTCCCGCCCGCTATATTTCTGGCTATGCCGTAGGTTTGGAACCGCCAGATTTCCACGGCTTTTTTGAAGTTTATTTGGGTTCACGTTGGTATTTGTTCGATGCTACCCGCATGGCGCCGGTGTCTGGCTTCGTTCGCATCGGTACAGGCCGCGATGCTGCCGATGCCTCTTTTGCCACCATTATCGGTGCGGCAACCATGACGACAATGGCAGTATGGGCGCAATAGCCTAAAAATACTTAAATTTTCGGCTAAACACTGCCGATGTAGAAACGCTAGCCGCCTAGCCACTTAAAAAAATAATAGCTGCATATCCACCACTCGACCAAACAGGAAAACTTAATGAAACCAACTTGGATTATCGTTGCTGACAACACCCATGCACGTATTTTTACAGCTCAAACACCCTCATCCGCATTAGTGGAAATTGAAGGTATAGAACACGCTGAAGGTCGTTTGCATGACAGGGAAATAACCACTGACTTGCCGGGCAGAATAAAAAGTGGTGATGGCAGCGGGCACGCGCTGGAACAAGCCACCGACCCGAAATATCATGAATTTGACAAATTCGCCCACGCTGTTGCGCAACTTTTGGAAGCAGCGCTTAACAACCACCAATATGTCCACTTGTTAATTATTGCCGAACCGTCGTTTCTGGGATTATTACGCCTACGTTTGTCAGAACAAGTGAAAATGCACATCACCTTTGAACTGGCAAAAAACATTACCTTGCACAGCCCCGAAGATATTCGCGAACACCTGCCCGACTATTTGCCAAATGCCTAAGCCATCAATACGGCTTTGCCAATCTTATTGATGTGTCGTAGTCAAAACAATGCCCGCTGCCGTTCATTGGCGCGGGCATAATATTGTGGCTGATAGCTAAAAGTGATAGTGCAAGCCCACGCCTAAATATTCAATTTTATTTTTATAGAACTGCCCGCTGGGTGTGTAGCCGTTAAAATACTCGGCCAGAATTTGTAATTTGCGGCCTAACACTTGTAAATTTTCAAATTCCACGCCTGCCCGTGCCGACAAATCCGTATTCCAATTATTTTCTTGGAAATTTTTGATGTCAGCAGCAGCGACTGGCCTTAGGGCTGCAAAATCAAGTCGCCAAGGACTGCGGAATTCTGCACCATATTGCGCCATCCAAGGCTTCAGGGTCGAGGGATCACGGTCAAACATCCCGCCGCCACCGCCATAGATGCGTAAACCCAGCGGTAAATCATAAGACAGTTTCGCATCTACGCCTTCGTAACTTAAATTCACGCGTTGGAAATTGCTGTGTATCTTACTGAGCAGAAACTCGTCACCCAAGTGTGAACTCTGGTGAAACAGGCGGCTAAACACAGAAAATCGGCCGGCTCGCAAACTGGTATAAACTGAGGCGATAAAATCAGTGTTGACCAAGTCTTTCGATACAGAATCCAAATTGAAATCACTAAAGACACCGGCTTGCATCCCCGTTTCCCATTGTACGGCGGAGTGCCCGAAGGTGCTGCGGTAAAAGGGTATAGTTTCACCAAAGCTGACAGACCCGACATTTCTACCATCAAAATTGTTGTTCTGATAATTGCGGTAAGAAGCCGAAAAATGCGCCCAGCGCGGATCAGCAATTAAGGGTTTGAACAAATGTCCGGTAGGCAATATTCCGGTAGGCAATATTGCCGTTTCCGTTATATCTGATTTGGCTTTAATTGGTTTTTGGTACGCATCCGCGGTTTCGTCAGCTTGTGCCAAGGCTATCGGCAATATTGCCACAGCCACCATCGCTAAGCAGGATAATTTGCTGATCATTAGCGCACCATTGGTGTGGTTTTGACAAGCATTTGGGTGACTACGGATTTCACATGCTCTTGCCCATTTGCCAACTCCATTGCCCGGCCCAAGCTTTGTTCGGAATCCACCGAGCCTGATAGCGTGACAACTCCATTGACAGTCTTGGTTTCAATATGAGAGGCGCCTAGTATCTGGTCACCTGCCAGTGCATTTTTAACTTTCAGCGTAATCATCGCATCATCAATATATTCTTCGGCGATATCCGCCTTGTTTTGTGCGGCATGTTTCGCGCTGTCCATTTTATCGCCTGCTTTTTCAGAGGTGTTTTCCATGTATTCACCTACTTTTTTGACAGTTTTATCAATTTTTTGTCCAGTTTTTTCGGCGGTGCCCTCTTGTTGGCAACCCGCTAATCCTAAACCAGCGGATAAACAAGCTATGATCAGAAAATTATCAGCTAATCTTTTGTTTTTAAAGTCAGTTATTATCTTATTCATGGGTTTTTTCCTTGCGATGTTTTGATTTTCGATGATAAAAATACGGCTCTTGGCAGCGGGTTGTTTCCGCTTAGAGAAATTGTCAGGGGCTTGGCATATTCCATTCGTTGAGTCAAACCTAGCGGTTTAAAGCCCAATAAAAGCATAACGGTAAAGCAAGGATAGGGTCTGTGCGGTATCGTACACAAGCAACCGTTTGGCCTAATGGTGAACCTAACTGGATAAAGCGGTGTTCATTTGAATGAGCGGCACCGCACAGACTTAGCCATTTATTTCATACAAACTCTAGCCAGCTGCAATACAAATTTAGTACAGGTTACGGCGGGTCAAGACCGGCTGCACCCGTGCCTAGCTACATCTTTCCCTAAAAATCATAATCAATGCCCTCGCTGAAAATCTTGGAAGCGGAACGAAGAGAAGCGAAGATTTTTAGTCCCCGATAGCCATAGGGCCGGGCGGGTTGCCGTAGCATAGCGGAGGCAACCTGCAAGGCATC
>CAIYOW010000080.1 GCA_903927955.1 uncultured Methylococcaceae bacterium
ATCAAAGGCTACAATCACGCCGCTGAACCCCACGATAATTGCCAAGACACGATGCAACCCCATCGCCTCGCGCAAAAACACAGACGACAAGGTTGCTACCATTAACGGCCCCGCGAAGATAATCGCGTAAAAATCGGTCAGGTGCAGATGGGAATAAGCATAGATAGCCAAATAGGCCGACGATGTGCTGATCCCCCCACGCAGCAGATGCAACAACAGGCGTGAGGTATGCAACCGGCGCAAACCGCCTGTCACAGCCGTCCACAGCAAGATAGGACAAAGGGCAATCAGTCCATTGACGACAAGAATTTGATAAGACGGGTGATGCCCGGCCATCAGTTTGAACACTGTATCAATCGCGGTACACAACGCGAAAGCCACCGCCCCCAACATCATCCCGGATAAAGGATGATGTTCCGCTATGACGATTTGAGTATCTTCGGCCATAGACAGACCAAAGCAGGAACTTGTGAAAACGGGGTTAACAGATTTACCCGTTAACCCCGATCAAATCCCGTATTTAGCTTAGTGTGGTGTCTGCGACGCCAATACACATTGGTATTGATTGTACCCGCAATTGCTTGTGCGCCAGCCGTCAGAATAAGATTTATTCGCGCTAGAGCAGTTGGCATCACTCCATTCACCAAACCGATAGGCTGTATAGCCCGATGGACAGCTACATGCATTGGTCAGTGGATTGGCATAGCGACAGCTACCGTCCATATTACTATTGTATATACCCCCAAAAGCATAAGATGTAACACCCGATGTCGTGTATGAAGTCGCATTCACAGACCCATTAACATCAAGCTTTGACTGTGGCGATGAGGTACCAACCCCAACATTGCCCCCCATGAAATCGACATCCCGATTGGCTTCGACCGCCAGGACCTCTTGATAGCCGCTTTGGTTTTGATGATAGAACCCAAAACGACCATCGCTGCCACCCGTTACAACTACATCACCAGCACCATTGACCTGGAATTCACTGTTCGGCCCCACCGACAAAAGACTAGCAGGCGCAACATTTCCAATGCCAATACGATGGTTGAGAAGATCAACAAAGCCGGTTGGCGATGAACCCAAGCCATAGCCGCCAAACGAAATAGACTTCGCCGTAGCACGGCTATTTGTATCACTGGCATTGTATCCAGCAATATAAACCGAGTCAGGATCCCAGCCGTGATAGGTCCCGATCAGATCGTAATTTTTGTTAGTCTGATTATCGATCGAACCATAAACTGCATCCCAGGCATTTGCGACAAAGGATGAACCATATCTGGTTGAAACAACACCCTGTGGCGCTGTGATCGTACCGGTACTGAAAATGGATCCGGCAAAACTGGCATCGCCCATAAAAGATGCTGCCTTACTGCTGCCCGTCAGGGTTAGTACTGTCGTGCCATTGGCTTTGAAGTTATTGGTATCAGATACCGAGTCAAAACCACCATCCGCATGGGAAACGGCAGGAGAAGTGACTGCTGCAAATGCGAGCAATAACGATAAAAGCAGTTTTTTGTTCTTCATCTTTCGACCCCTCAAAGAGTTTACTCGTCATACCTTGCCTATTTTAATAGCCATATATCACATAGGAGATGTTTTCCGCCCCCACATGTCCGTGCCAGTTACCTCCGGAATCCATACAGACATTGGCGGTACCGGCGGCAAAATTTAACTCGGTGAAGAATACAGACCACGCGGTCCATGCATGTCCCGCACCCGGAGTATAATAGACATTGCCAAGAGCCACCCCACCACCACCCCACGGTGTAAAGGAAACAGGCCTGCAATGAACACTGCCAGAACCACCATCGTCAGAATTGACTGTGCCCTGCCCAAGTATATGCGGTAGCGCCGCGGTACAATGACCGTTCAAACAAAGCGTTGCCGTATTTTGTCCATTTTCAATATCAAGGTTTCCGGCTGGGGCAGATGTACCAATTCCAACGCGTCCACCCATGAAATCGACATCCCGATTGGCTTCGACGGCTATGACCTCTTGATATCCACTTTGGTTTTGATGATAGAACCCAAAACGACCATCGCTGCCACCCGTTACAACCACATCACCAGCACCGTTGACCTGAAACTCACTATTTGACCCTACTGACAGAAGGCTACCAGGAGTTTTTGTACCGATGCCAAGCTTGCCGTCACTGGTGAATGTAAAATTAGGGACAAAGCCATAAGAGCTGTCAGACGAATTCAGTGAACCGATGATGAAAGCATCCCCAGCGGTACCAGCCGCACCAGGAACGTATTGTTGGCCATAATTATCACCAATGACGAGACGCAATGACGATGTATCCGAATTTTCGTTATATCGCTGAAAGTAAATTGGATCTGTATTATTTGTTGTTGCACCACCAATCAGCAACGCGGGGCTGAATTCGGATGCCCCAACCTGAAGAAAAGACCCATTACCTTCGGTACCCACTTCAAGCGGACCCTTAAAATGAACATTACCCGCAACCGAAAGATCACCCGCAACTGACGAAGCCCCTTGAACACTTTGATTACCGGCAACACCAATAGAACCCAAAAAATTGGCATACTGACTGCTACCCTGCAGGGTAAGCACCGTCGTGCCGCCAGCCTTTAAATAATTGGTGTCAGCAACAGAATCAAAGCCGCCATTACTGTCTGCAAAGGCAGAACCGGCAGACCCCGTTGTCGTAACGGCGAGTAATAACGACAAAAGCAACTTCTTCATGGTCTACCTCCTGATAGCTTGCCGGATCCACTACTAAATACTGAATTATATCGGACAACATACTGCATAAGCCTCCGTACA
>CAIYOW010000081.1 GCA_903927955.1 uncultured Methylococcaceae bacterium
ACCCATGATTGCTTATACCTTCACAAAAGGTGAGCGGTCAAAAGCCCTGTTAGCTTTTGGCATCATTGCCGTATCAATGATCGGCTTCTCGCTATTTTTGGATAAGCACGGATTGGGTTTTTTGCCAGCATCAGTTTTGGCAAAGTCTTCACATGGCGGGCTAGGCTCGACCATTGAGAATTTTAAACACAACCTATTGCAATATGGCTTTTTGTTTCTTCCATTAACGCTTGTTGCCACTAAACTTTGGCAGAAAGACCGTGCACTTAGCTTAGTTATTTTGGTTTCAGCCATACTGCATTTTTTGTTTGGCAAATACGGTTGGTTTGAACGTTATGCCAATTACTATTTATTGTTTGCCGTGCTTATTTGCCTAAGAGCAAGCGTTAATATGAAGTTGCCTGTGTTACCGGCTATATTATGCTTGCCCTTGGTATTTTTCTCGTGTGTACAAGCCACTACAAGAACGCCCCTGGCAACGTCAAATATTTACCACCAGCAAGCACAAATGGCCAAAATTGCCACTCTACTTGCCGAACCTGTCGCGGTTAATGACTTGGGCTTAGTAGCATTAAGGTCAGGGCAATATGTGTTGGATTTATGGGGGCTAGGGTCTATTGATGTGTTACGTTATCGGCAAAGCAACGCCCGGCATGATTGGATACATGAACTAATGGATAAAAAACACGTCAGTTATGCCTTTGTCTATGACCAAGCCTTTTTTGCAAAACCTGATAACTGGACAAAAGTCGGCGAACTCAAATTGTTACAAAGGCGCATCACACCGGCTTTTGATACAGTCGGTTTATATGCCACCGGCCCCTCAAGCATTGCCAAACTGTCCGCCATATTAAAGGCATTTCCGCAACCACAAAACGACAACCCGCCATTTTCCCTGAGCATTATGCAATAATAGCTTTGATCCCTTGTAACCCGCTGCCGAAAACGAAGGTTCTATGAATACGTCACCTTGGAAAAGCGCATTGTTTCATCCGCCGGTAATTGGCAAACTGTCTTTAATGCTGGCCTGTTGCTTAGCGGCAGGTCTTTTTGCAACCCGCAGTGTGCTTGCCGATGACGACGACAGAGGCCGTGGCGGCTGGTATCAGCAACGGGGGGAATGGCAAGGACAGAGGGGCGAAGGTGGCGGTTGGCGCAACAACTACGAAGGCAGAAGGGATGATGATGGCTGGCGGCGCAACTATGACGACAGAAGATGGGATGATGACGATCGGCGGGGCAATTACGGCTACCCATACGCACCGCCTACTTACCAACCACCAGTCATCTATTACCCACAACCCATATACCGGCCCCCAGTGCAGTACTATCCACAACCCGCTTATCCACCAACCTATTATTATCCCCAATAGCTGTGTGATGCCCTATTAATCAACACATCATCGGCCATAAATACTGCCTCGGGTTTGGATATCGTTAAGCAACGGTGCGCGCGCATCATCCAATGCAGTCTTTTCACTCAACACGTAGCACTCGAACAAACTCGCCTGCGGTTGTCGCCCCCACAAACGGCAGCCGGTCTGCAAAATCTGAAATTGCATCACTGTCGATGCCGAACGCATGTCCAGCAAGCCTACCGGACAAGCGGCAATATCTGCCAGTTTGCCGGATAACTCCCACAAGCCAAGCGGGTCTGCATAACCCGCGACTAGCACCGCCATATCCAGATCACTATCAGCATGGGCGCAAGCATTGACGCGACTGCCGAAAACATAGATGGCCAAGGCGTTGGGCAAATCGGCGCGGATGGCACTCACCAGCGGGCCATTATCAGTCAGTGCGGTTGCTAGGTGGGTAGCCATTGCAGCTTGATGGGCTTGGCTGGGCATTTAAATTTCCCTCATTTTTCTGTGAATAGACCAAAACCACCACACCCTGTTGATGATGTGGTGCTTTTATAGCACTTGATAAGAACGAAGACAAGGCGATAAAAAACAACCCATTGATTTAATTTATATTAATTTAATTAGAGTGAGAATATAATTTGGCACATAATATGCATTAATAAAGACATAACCGTGTTGTTATATATCTCCTTGTAAGTAGAGTCTGCTTTAGTTTAAGCATTGGCGCATTAATCATCTTTGATTAATGCGCTTTTTTTTGCTTGGATTAATGTAGCTAGAGATTGCCGCTTACGGCAAAGCCGGTGTCAATGTGAATGAAGCTGGGTTTCCAACGACGGATGTTTTACCCTTTATGTTCTGCAACATGACAATCTGGTAGTCTCTGCTGGGTGGCAATTCGGCTGTGAAGGCCAGGGTTTCGCCACAAGCCTGACTGGGTTGGTTGCCGAGTGTTTTCAGCCAAAAGCCGCCTTGCGCTTCGGCCTTGGCTTTGTTCATCTGGTTGCTTGGCGTGCCGGCCGGAAAAATACCTAGCCAAGTGTTTGCCGCTGTGGCCTTGGCAGGCCGACAATAATGGACAATTAGGTTGGCTGCTTCACGAATTTCAATCTTGGTGTTTTGGGCAGCGCCGACAATTTCAACGCCTGGGTGGCTCACCGTCACTGCTCCGGTTGGCACTATGCTGAACACCGTGGCGGCCTGATGGGGAGGCTCTTCGCCATAGCGTAGCCAGGCGGCATAATAGCCCGATGGTAAACCTTGGGTCTGCAGTGTAGCGGTATTTTTCTTCAGGTCGAAGTGGAAAGGCTTAGCATCGGCTGTGGGCAGCACGCCTAATGGCGTTAGGTTGACCACTAAGCTATCCTTAGCAAGATTGCCAGAAGCCACTAAGGTCAGTGGTTGGTTTTGGGCGACTGTGGCGGTTGTGGTGACTTGCCCAAAGGTATCGGTAATCCTGCCGCGAAGTGTTGCCTGTTCTGGTTGCAACACAGCCTGTACGGTGCTTGGGTTTTGCTTGAACGCGGCGTTCAGTGGTTCGGCATAGTGGTCAAAACGCCCTAAACTATTCAACCCAAAGGCACGTTCAATAGTGCGTAGCACGCTGTAGCCGTCATAATGTTGGCTGACGACCGCGCCCGCATTAAGCAGGTCGGCGGAAGCCACCAACAGTGTCGGCACATGGTTATCAGGCCAGCCCCATCCTAAACTTTCATCCCAAGTGATGATCAATAGGGAGCGGGAATTCTGCCAAGCGGGTGATGCCAGCAATGGCTTAAGGGTTGAGCCAAGGAATTCATCTTGTTTGGCAACCGAAAAAGCCACATTTTTGTTGCCCCACCACGCCATTTCACCATCCCACCAGCCATCAGCGGCTAGCCAAGCAAAATTAGGTACGTTATTGGCGGTAATGGCGGCTGCAAAATCAGTCAGGTCACGGGTACTGCTGACGCAGCGGGTCAGGTCGCTAACCACGTTGCGGAAATTCATGAACGGTTGGTCGTCTGGTGCGTAATAGCCTTTGCCATTGGCATCCGCCACCTGATTGCAAGGGGTTTTCATGTTTTGTACATAGGCTTGCCAGCTTTTGCCTTTGGCATCCAACAGATCACCCAAGTGGCTCACCGGCAGATTGTAATCGGGATAGTACACGGAACCATAGCGGTAAGTGTCGCCCGCCACCATAGCCACATAATTTTGGTCACTAGGATGGTAATTGCCCCACATATTGGTCAACAGAGCACACCTTGCCTAGCCAGTGCGGCAAGAAACGGCATTTTGGGGTTGACCGAAACCGAACCGGCAGAGGTGCTGACCACATCGGCATAATTGGTGTTTTCCATCATCACCACATAAACGTGGTCAAGCGCGGGAATATTGGCGGGCGAGCGCGATGCAGCCGTTGGGGTTAGATTAGGCAAGTCGCCGCTCAGGGTCAGGCTGATGTTATCGGCATAGGCGTTGTGATAAGAGCTAAGGTCGCCCAAAAACTGGACGGTGACAACAATTTGGCGGGTGTTGGCTGGCACTGTGCCAGTTTGTTGACGGGCAATAAGACCGGTCAGATGGGCCCGCGCATTAGCGTCGGCATCGCTGATAACAACTGGGTTGCCAGTGGCATGACCGTTCGCATCCAAGAAAACAGCCGTCAACACCGCCCGTTCTGGCCGGTTACGCCAACCGCCCAACCATGCCGAAAGTTTGAATTGCGTGCCGCCAGCATCAATCGCGGTGCTGGCTGCGCTGACATCAACGGTTTGCTCTATAGCCGTATTGGCACCGGGAGCGGCAAACAGTGCGCTGTTAGTGCTGGCAACAGAAGGCAGGTTAGGTGTTTCCTGCGCCCAATTGAAAGCGGCGTAGCACAGCACGCTGGCTGCGCCGTCGAGTACGCGCCAAGCTGGCACTGGGGTCTGTGCCGTCCAGTCTTTAGTACAGCGATGAAGTTCCGCATCACCATTAAGCAAAAGATTGCCCGTTTCAAGGGCATGAACTGTGATTGGCTGCGCCATGAGGGAAATCATGCCCAACACAAAACCGACCTGCTGCAAGCTGCTTTTTAACATTGTAACTCCGTCCCGCACGTCATTAGTAGTGGATTTTGGCTAGAGTATATGCTGCTAAGGTTTCGTTTTTATTACATTATCGTTGGGCGATAGTGGTTGGGTTAAAACTACTCCAAGCTTGGTAGGTTGGGTTAGCGATAGCGTAACCCAACATTGTTGGCTTCGGCTCGTTGGGTTACGCTATCGCTTTTATGCCCCAGAGGGTAAACCCAACCTACTAGACTTTATTTGCCATTGGCCGCTGGTTCGAAGTCGGTGACTTTGAGGTCTTGCAGTTTAAATTGGTAGGTCTCTACGGTATTTTGGCTAGCCACTTTGCCTATGCCGGTGATGGGTTCCATTTCTGCCACTGAATCCCAAAAGCCTTTTTCTTGGTATTTGCCAAGCATGGCGGTATTGGCTTCAATAAGCGCGTGGTTGTTGTCGCCGCATTGCTTAATCCAGCGCTCGCGTTCTTGCACTGCGGCCACTAATAGCTGATTGTCGGTTTGGATTTGCTTGGCTTGGGCGACAATGTCTTTCAGTTTGTGGTGCAGGTCTTGTAGCTTGTGCTGCTCGGTGGCCAGTTGCGCTTCTAACGTGCCATTGTTGTTGCGCAAACCATCTTCTTGGCTTTTGTGCAAAGCCACTTCGGCTTGTAAAGGGGCTATTTGTTGCGCCACTGCTTCCAGCTTGGTCACTTTCGCCAATAATTCAGCATTTTCTGCTGCTAAGGCTTGCTTCTCTTCGGTCAGTTGCCGCACCATGCCTTGGATTTTTTTATAGGCTTGTTGTCCGGCGGATTCGGTCTTGGGTTCGGCTGATACGGCGGCGCTTAGGCAGCACAGCACCAGCAAAACTGCGTAGTTTGTTTTTGGTTGCGTCTTGTGCATCATGGCCTCCCTTTACATCCGCAAGTTTAAATCTAAGGTGACGGTATTGATGTCTAATGGCGGGCCGTCAATCGCTTGGGTGCTGTACCAACGCAACAGCATCCAAGTATTTTTTGCCAAGCCATAATTGCCACCCACCATCCAGCCTTTGGCATCGGTGCCACCTTGATGGAAAACGGTGTCGGTGAAGGCATCCAAAACGGCATCACGCTGCAGATAACGGTAGGACAGAATGGCGCTCCAGTCCTTAAACCGCCGTATTTCGGGATGGCCAATATCGAAACGGACTTGGAAAGCGTTGCTGTGGTCTTTGTTGTCACCCCCCGCTTGTCCGGTAAAATAATTGGGGAAATTACGGGCAATGGCATTGGCGTTATAGCCAAGATTTTTGGCATAATCCACGGTCATCATGATGTGGGTCGGGGCAAAATCGGCAAAGTCGTACATCAGGGTGGTGTTGAAGATTTTGAAATCTGATGCGAGACCAAACAAACAACCACTATTGACGATGGAAAGTTGGCTACTGGTACAACGGCCATTGACGCCATTGTAGGCGTTAATGGGTACTAGGGTATTGCCTTTTTGCATGAATTGCGGGGCTGTCCAGTCATAGGTGAAGCTATCATTGGCATTGGCGCGGGCACTGATATTTTCGTAGTCGTAATAGGCGGTGGCGAGTTTTAGGCGGGAATCGTTATGCACCAACCAATCGCCGCCCATTTGCCCGCCGAACAGCCATTTGTCGGTGGTGGAAAAATTGACTTCTTGCAGTGGAAACGCGCCCAAGGTCAGAAATAATGCGTCTGGTGTGGATGGCCCCACTTGCACACCGAAGCGGCTGTTGGCGGGGGCGGCAGAGTAATGTTTGACGGTCGGATCGTTTTGGTTCATGTGCCAACGGAAATGGCCGACAAAGCCCTCAAAACTTAATTCGGGGCTGTACATCATTTCGGTGGACATCCACGGATTGGCTATCCGACCGCCGGAGAGTGTCACCCAGTCATTTTTTTGGCTATCGATATAATCGTATTGGATAAAAGCCCGATCCATGGCGACTTGGTAGGTTTTGCCGTTGTTACCCAGCGTCTGGTTGTTTGACACCGGACTCAGGTCGTTGGTTGTGGTCAGCCTGACCCCGGCTTTTATTGAGTCGGTCACTTGGCTTTCAACATTAATACGCACCCGTTCGGCAAAGCGCAAGCGGTCTTTGGTGGTGTTCAGGAACTCTTGGTTTTTGTTGTGTGCGGCTAACGGCCCACCATCTTGGTTGATGCTCAAATAATCCGGGTATGCCGTTGGGTTATTCATAGCCCCAAACATATCATCTTGAAAACGCAAGCGGATATCGCCAGAAATTTTGATATTGTCAAGCCATTCAGGCAAGGCGCCGGGTATGCCCCATTTTTCTTTTTTGGCATCGGCCTTAACTTCGGTCACGACTTTGCCGGTCAGCCCGGCAATGACTTCTTGGCGGATTTCTTCTTTGACGAATTCTGGCACATAAGCAAAACGGATGCTTTTGGGTTTATCCGTTTTAGGGGGGCTGGCAGTATCTTCAGCGGCTGTTGGAGGTGTGGGTGCTGCTGGCTGTTGGCTTTCTATAGCCGCTTTGCTTTTGGCCGATTTCATTAGCGCTGCGGCTTTTTGTTTGTCGAGCAGCCCTTGCTGTACGAAAATATCAATCAGGTTGGTGGCGGTGTTTTTAAGCTCAAGCAACTGCTCTCGTTCGCCAGCAATTTCTTGCTTGAGCTTAAGCAACTCCTGTTTTTCATCGGCCAGTGCTGGCACTGCCGCCAACAAGCCAGCTAATAAAGTCACTAGGGTTCTTTTAGTCATGGTTTTTTCTCAATTTCTTAAAATCTGTGTAGTTGAATCACGATGCCCCGGATTGTGCTGCGCTTGATCCCGGCTACTGCACTGGTTGCTGGCATGGCCAGCTGCTGCAAAGTGTTGGCTTCTACATTCTGGAAGTCACGCGCACTTGCAAGGGTTGTGGCATGTTGTCCGGTGGTGTTTTGGGCAAACTAAAGCGCACGTTTGGCAAGGCTGCGCGTAGGGCTTTGTCCACCTCGGCATTGCCGCTAGGCACTGCCAGTTCGGCACGGTTGACGCTGCCATCGGGATTGACCCAGACTTGTAGTTGCACACTGTAAGCGGCCTGGCGGGCAGGGCTATCCGCTAACAGCCGTTGTAAGTCTTCTTCTAGGCCTCGCTTGACTTGTCCGCCGTACCATAAAATGGTGCTGCCGCCGCTACCGCCTAACAAACCACGTCCGCCCTTTTTGCCCAATAGGCCAAAGCCGTCTGCGCCCGCTGCACCTTCTGCATCCACGCCCAATTCTTCACCGGCCGGTTGTTCATCGGGTTCGGGGGCTGGCTCGGGTTCTTTCTCGGGTTCTGGCTCGGGTATTTTTTCTGGCTCCGGCTCGGGTTCCGGCGGTTTAATTTCCGGCGGCGGGGGTGGCGGGGGCGGCGGCTGGATCATGGTGATCTGCTGCATTTGTTTTTTGGGTTGCGCGGGTTTAGGAAACATGCCTTGCAGGAAATAAACCCCCAGGGCAATAACCACCGCCAAAACAATACCCGTTATTAACGGCACATTGCGTAACCAGCGTTTAGTCTTATCCATCACTACTTGACCAGTTTCTGCGTCACTAAGCCTAGCTGGCTGATTTGCAGGCGGGTGACAATGTCCAGCACTTCGATGACTTTTTGGTATTGCACGTCGGCATCGGCTTTGACCACGACCGGCAAATCGGGCGTGGCGGCTTTGTATTGCCCCAAGCGGGTTTCCAAATCGCTGAGTGAAATGGGGTAAGTATCCAGATACACCGTACCATCTTTGGTGATGGAAATGGCTTTGGTTTTGGGTTTCGATAGTGCGGGTGTGCTGCTGGCTTTAGGCAGGTTGACGGTGATGCCCTGCACGGTGGCCGTGGTCATGATGATAAAAATCAATAGCAACACATAAGCCACGTCCAGCATGGGGGTGATGTTGATGTCATCGTAAACTTTGCCGTCTTCATTGGCTTTCATGATAATTGCCCTTGTTGTTTGACAGCAATGCGTTCGGCAATCAGGTTGATAAATTCTTCGGTGAACATAACGTTCAGCCCGTCGCCACCACGTTGGCGGTCGGCGATGCGTTTGGAGACCATTGCCAAAAATTCATCGGTGAACACGTGCATATCGGCGGTGATGTCCTTGATTTGCGTCAATAGGTAGTTATAGGCAAACAAGGCCGGAATAGCCACCGCTAATCCGGCGACGGTGGCCAATAACGCGCCGGAAATACCGGGGGCAATGGAGTTGATATTGACATCGCCGGTCGCGGCTATTACGGCAAAGGTGATCATAACCCCCAAGACAGTACCCAACAATCCTAGGAAAGGGCCACCGGAAATGGCTATGGTCAGCAACACCATATTTTTGTTTAGCTTTTGGGTTTCACGCACAACGGCGGCATCCAGGCGGGTACTCACCAAGTTGAGCCCTTCGGCGGTGAGTGCGGCACTATCGCCAAAATTGAGCTTAAGCTCTTGCACACCGGCATGGTAGATGTGATAGATGGGCGAGCTTTGGAAATGGTCGTGTTTGCCGATCAGGGTGGACAGGAATTCCGAATCACTGATGGCTTCGTCCTCTTCGTCTTCGTCCCTGTCCAAATCGCCTATATGTTCAGCATCGACATGGCGGTATTGTTTAAGGAATGCTGCGTTGTCTTTGCTGGCGCGATTTAAGGCCAGTGATTTGCCGACAATGACTAAGGCACTAATAACTAACATGACACCGCATAAAGCAATCACCACCCAACCATCAACGGTCAAGCTTTGCAAAATAATCAGGAAATAATTGGGGCCTTCGGTTGCACCACCCGATTCATCTTGACCAAAATTGATAATGGTAAAATCGGGGCTTTGGCTGCGGTATTGGAATTTTATCCAATCGGCACTGCGGGCTTGTTTGGCAATTTGCACTTCATCCAACCAGCCTTGTAGACCTTCACCTATTTGTAACGCCGGTTTTATGGCTGCCAAGGTGATCGGTGTGTTGGCGACTGCCTGGCCATTCAGATATAAAATGAGTTTGTCTTTTTGTGCGGTGACGGCAATATGCTGCCATTGCCCTAAGGCGATAGGTGCCGCACCGGTTTCGGCAAGGTTGCCATTGGCATCTTGATATTGGGCAACCACGGCTGAATCTTTTAATACCAGTTGAATATGGCTGGTGTCGTCTTTGGCTTTGACCAGCACGGCTTTGGGCTGGGCGGTGTCAATTTTTGCCCAAGTGCTGAATGTCCAGCCACTGTCAGGAATAATATCTAGTGCGGGGGCGTTGCTGACGCTAATGCCCGCTTGCCCGTCAAATTTTGCCGCCGCTGTTATCCAACCCGCCGGATCAACGGTGGCGGTAGAGGTGGTGGCATGAAGGGTGTAAGCGGTGGCATCTTGGGGTAATGTTTCGCCCTCGTTAAAATGGTAGACCAAGG
>CAIYOW010000082.1 GCA_903927955.1 uncultured Methylococcaceae bacterium
ATCCCGTTATCACGCATTTGATCGCGCGCTTCCGGGCTATCATCGGGCAAGACCAAGTTCCCCAATTCCAAATGCTGCCCAGGCGTTAATGCGTGGATACAAGCTTGCTTATCTAACCATACATAAAGAAAGGCAGGCATCAAATATCCAATTTCAACGGCAAATTAATTGTCTGACCATTAGCCAGTTCAATCAGCAAGTGGTTGTCGGCATTAACAGCCAGGCCACGGTAATCCAAAGGCTTCAAATCCGCCTTCAACATTGTAGAACAGGCTTGCTCGCCGTCGTCAATAACGGTAACGTTCAAATGCCCTTTACCCTGATAAACCAAGGTGAGGTCGATGCGTCCGTCGGTGTGCATTAACGTTAAATGCAAATCATCCTGTAACGCCAGTATCATGATATTTTCGGGGGATTGGCCACTCATCGCGTGGGCCACTGGCTCCATAGGACGGGCTAAATTACCCGTCCCCTTAAGCCAAGCAGCAACAAGCACATCATACAAAGCAGACAAAACATCAGTCACTGTCGGTAAAGTGTCCGCCTGCCAAGCCAATACCGCCTTATTCAGCAGCGCTGCCACATGGTGGTAGCATTGCTGGTAAGCGTGGCGGGGATCATTACCATTACCCAAAGGAGTGCCAGTAACAACTGCCAAGCCATCACCCACCGAGCGCTGGGCGATAAAGCCTGGCCGTGGACGTGGCAAGACCGAATCGTCCAATACATATTCCAATGCCAGCGCATTGACAGCCTGCATTCTGGCCGGACTCAAGCGGCCTATGGCTTTCGCCTTAACATCGCCTGACAAATACAGCTGAACCGGATTCCAAATCTGCACCAAACCGCATACAGGGTCAAAAGGTTCATCTTCCGGCTGTAACAGAAAATCCCAATAACTGGCATATTGCACTTCCTGTGACACCAACCAGCCATGCCACACTTTGGTATTGGTGTTTTGCGTAGCCAGCAACACCACTAAGGGCGTGGCAAATTGCAGGTCAGAACCCATACCCGGCGGTGTCGGTGCTTGCGGCAACTGGACTAACTGCCCGGATTCAGGAAATGCCCCAAAATCAGCCCGATTGGCCGCCACTTTATGTTCAATCAATAACTTAATGAACGCAGGCGGTTCCACTACATCGGTAACGGTTTCGGCATCAATAGGCCAAGCCTCAGCCGAAGCTTCCCGCAAGGCGGCAATTTGTTGCAAAATTTCCTGATCCGCCAACGCCGCCTTGCGTAGCTGTTCAGGCACTGAAGGATCATCCTTCGCCAGACGCAGCAACAAATCGTCCGGTACGGCAAACAAGCGTCGCTCAATCTGTGCCAAAGGCGGGTAAAGGGTAACGGTAGACATGGTACTATTCCTAAAAAATCATTATTAATGGACGGCTTAAGCGTCCAAAGCATGCAACGCCACCAAACACAACACCTGCAAGGCGATCAGCAATATGGCGTAATTATCCAAATCCAGCTTCAGGTTTAACTGCTTAGTAAACCAGCGGCCTATTTCGGTTTTTTCGTAATCTTCCGGCAACGTCCGTAAAGAATGGATGACACCTAATTGCTTCACTTTGTAATAAGTTGCGGTTTTAGGATAGTGTTCCTGTAATTGCGACAACGGCAGCGCGTATGCAAATTCGCTGCACAGATGACGGCTTAACACCTGCTGCTGCCACTCTTGTAAGCGGTCAAAAAAACTCCGTGCCGAATCGGTCAACTGGCTACGGGTCAACTGATAGTGCGCCAAGGTTTCCTCAACTTCATCCGGCGAAAAATTAAATTCCCGGCCATCTCCAAAATGCTGGGTAGACTCTGCGCCATCCTCATCTAATGATGGATTGGCTTCATTTTTAAGATGGCCAGGTTGCCGCGTTTCTTTTTTCAGTTGATCTTTTAAATAGTTATTAAAAAACCCTACTAAATTATTACGCGACACCTCGCGGTCATCGATAGCATTTCCAGAAGTCTGCATCACCTTTTGGATAAAAAAGTTCTGCACATAATCATCCAACTCGTCAGATAGCATTTTAAAGGGCGGTTTTTTATAACGCTGGTGCAATGCTCCCCAGACGATCCCGTACAACTCCGTCCATTCGGACTGGTTCAACTCACTGCGACGGTTCCATAGCGCCGTTAAACGCCCATCAGAAATAATTGTTTTAGTCATGATCTATCCTTTAGCCGTTAACACGGTGTAGCCAACGGGCGATATTCATTCGGGCATCTTGCGAAACAACGCCAATCTTTTCACCTATTGCGGTAAGCGCAACCGTTTCGTATCGGCAAAATAAAAAAGTCGCCCGCGATTCGGGTTTTACCCAGCGCACATCTTCCTTGCTGAGTGCGAAAAATTGCCCAGAGTCATCGCTTGTAGCTGTGCTGGTGGCAGGCAGCACAACAACAGCCCAATCCCGACGTTTGACCGACAAGGCGGGGCGGTGGCTGACTGGCACGGCACGATTGGCCCCAAATGTCATGGACTGTTGTGGCGTGGCAAAAAAGAAGCCGTCAACCGGCTCTAGCGGCAGGGAGGCACTCGCCTTAAGGTGGGGTTTATGTCTGAACATGGGGGGCTCCATAACGAAAATTGTCCTAAGCCTATTACAGGTCAAGCGCCCAGGTCAAATCGGTCAAGTTATTCGTTCGGAAAATGGTTAATAGTCCTTTGGATTTCACGATTCGCTTTGCACCGTGCCAGCTTGCCTTTTTGTCTGTTGGCATGCCGATGGCACTTAGCCAATAAAGGATGTCTAGCCAAATAATTTCTGTTTGTTTTCATTGCGGACACCCTGTTTTGATCAGCCCAAGCAACAATACTTGAGATGTTTATAAAATTACGCCCGCTAAATCGGCATTTTAAAAATTAATTTTTAATGGAGGTGCTGTTCTTTGAAAAACTGGGGGTGTATGAGCTTTGGGCTGTGCATATAAAACCTAACAACCACAGGCTACAACCCATAAACACATCCATGTGTTATAGGTCTTTGTGGTTTTGTCGGAATGAAGATGTAATTGCTTAGTGTCGCTTGAACCCTTTTAGCGGGCGGTGTTATCCGGCCCTCCTAGAGGCCGCCACCGGGCTGGCCCCGGCCGAGTCACAAAGCCCTTTTAGCGGGCGGTGTTATCCGGCCTGGCCGCCGCCGCCGACCTGGACCCAACCCAATTGGTCACAAAGCCCTTTTAGCGGGCGGTGTTATCCGG
>CAIYOW010000083.1 GCA_903927955.1 uncultured Methylococcaceae bacterium
GAATATTTGTCACAACCAGTTTCCCCTTTACCTCAGCAATATCAACGTGACCAACCTAGCTACCCTAACCGTCTGCTATTGCGCCTGCCGCGCTTAATAGCACACAGCAGTCTAAGTTTTAGGCGCATTATAACAACCTTTGACTGTACTACGGGTTAATTTAGCGGTTATGAGCCGTTGTACGCTGAATGCGGTGGGGCTTTTACATGCCGAACTAGGGTTGATTGCCCCGTCACCGATAGCAGCCTAAAATTTCCATCGAACCAACGGCCATTATTGGCTATAGTTAGCCGAAAAATTAGAACTATTCCGTCACTTCTCCGCCCGGACCACTAAGATGCTAAAAAAAATAGTACGTTGGATTTTGACCCTAGTATTCAGGGTCTCTGTTAAAGGCTTGGACAATTACCACAAAGCCGGTAAGCGGGTGCTGATTATCGCCAACCACCTATCTTTTCTTGATCCTTTGCTGTTGTGGACATTTCTGCCGGATGACATTACCTTTGCCATTAACACCCATATCTCCCAGCGCTGGTGGCTACAGCCCTTTTTGCGCTTTGCCACGGTGTTTCCGATGGATCCTACCCATCCATTGTCACTAAAAAACTTGGTCCATCATTTACAAAAAGACAGCGTTACGGTAATTTTCCCTGAAGGCCGGATTACTGCCACAGGCTCATTGATGAAAATTTACGATGGCACGGGCATGGTCGCCGACAAATCGGGGGCGGCGATTTTGCCCATTCGGGTGCATGGCACGGAATTTACGCACTTTTCCAAGATGCAGGGCATTTTCCGGTTGCGCCTGTTCCCTAAAATAACCCTGCATATTTTGCCGCACACCCACATCAAACAACACCTGGAGCAAAACGGCAAAAACCGCCGCAAGGCAAGCGGGCATATTTTGGCGGACATCATGACCGAAATGATGTTTGCAACCAGCCATTACCAGCAGACGATCTTTGCCGCTTTATTGGAAGCACGGCACATCCACGGCGGCAAGCATACCGTTGCCGAAGATTTGGAACGCGTACCATTGGCTTACAATACCCTAATCACCCGCACCATTGCCTTGGGCAATGCACTGCTTAAACTGACCTGGGCGGGTGAAAATGTCGGGGTGTTCCTGCCCAATTCCACCAAGACCTTATATGTGGTGCTGGGTTTGCAATTGCATGGACGCGTACCGGCCATGCTCAATTACTCAACTGGTTATGCGGGGATGTTGGCGGCATGCCAAGCGGCTAGCGTTAAAACGGTACTCACTTCACGAAAATTTATTGAACTGGGCAAATTTAACGAAGAAGCCCTACTGCTTAGCCAGCAAGTCAATCTAGTTTATTTGGAAGACTTGGCGGCGGGCATTTCTGCTGGCGACAAGCTTAAAGCCCTACTACAAAGCCACACCACCGATTTCTGGTATAAAGACCAGCACTTCAATCCTGACAGCGCTGCGGTGGTATTGTTTACGTCCGGCTCGGAAGGCACACCGAAAGGCGTGGTGTTATCCCATGCCAACATCCTTGCCAACCATAAGCAAGTGGCAGCCCGCATCAGCTTTAACCCGCAAGATGTGATACTCAATTTTTTGCCGATGTTCCATTCTTTTGGCTTTACCGTCGGCACTCTACTGCCAGTATTAAGTGGCATGTCCACATTCTTTTATCCTTCCCCTTTGCATTATGCGGTGATCCCAGAAATTGCCTACGAGATTAACGCCACCATCCTGTTTGGCACCAATACCTTTTTGGCGGCCTACGCCAAAAAAGCCCACGCTTACGATTTTTATACCTTGCGTTATGTGGTGGCGGGCGCAGAAAAATTGCAGGACAGCACACGGGCATTGTGGGCGGACAAATTTGGCATCCGCATTTTAGAAGGCTATGGCGCAACTGAAACCGCCCCAGTTGCCGCCGTCAACACGCCCATGGATTTTAAGGCGGGCACAGTGGGCCGCTTGTTGCCGGGGATGCATTACCAATTGGAAGCGGTGCCGGGCATTGCTGAAGGCGGCAAGCTGCATGTTGCCGGACCTAATATTATGCAAGGTTATCTGCACGCTGACCGCCCCGGCGAATTGATCGCCACCGAATCGTTATTCGGCAAAGGCTGGTATGACACCGGCGATATTGTCCATATTGATGAAGAGGGCTTTGTCAGTATCCGTGGGCGCAGCAAGCGATTTGCCAAGGTGGGCGGTGAAATGGTCTCGTTGACTGCTGTGGAGTCTTACGCGGTCAGTGCCTGGCCCGATGCCCTCCATGCGGCTATCAGCTTACCTGACCCCAAAAAGGGCGAGCAGATCATTTTAGTCACCACACAAAAACAGGCCAAGCTGGCGGACTTGTCAGCCGTGTGCCAAGGCGTGTCGGCTGTTGCCTTGCCTAAAAAAATCATTTGCGCGGACAGCATTCCGGTCATGGCTACCGGTAAAATCAATTATCCTGCTGTAGCAGAGCTGGTTAATGGCCTAATATAACAAACTATGCTGCCCCCCCAAATTTCAGACCACGAGTTAAGATAACAACCGTGGTCAAACAAAACGGAGACCGATATGGCATCAGCCCGAAAACGTCACTGCGCGGAGACCAAACCAGGAATACCACCCCATTCGCATGGCAAGCCCCCCATTTATTTTACTGTGTACGGTGGCTGTGGCGTTAGTTTTTGCTGAGGGGCTACAAGCCAAGCAAGCTGAGGGTGAATCTATACGCAAAGAAAATGCGCTGGCTGTTTTGGCAAAATATCGCGGTCGCTTCACTGCCGGTAAATTTAACCGTGAAGAATGCTATAACCGTTAGAGTCTTTGCCGACACCAACCTATTTGTCTATGCCGAGTCACAAGAACAGGATAAAACGTCCCGTGCCGAAAGCCGAGATTGTTGCAATCGGTTACGATTTGAGCTTGAGCCTACTATTAACGAAGTAGTGCATGAACAGGTCGAGCAATATCCGACCTGTACTACTCATTGCCGAGTTGATGCCGTTGGACAGCGAGATAGCTGGAATTGGATTTTTCAGGACGAATTTTATCGGTTGATGCGGTTTTAGAACGATGGGCGGATATTTCTGCGGCTATGGAGGGGCAAGGTAAAACTTCGGCGGTTATGGATGGTTTGATTACAGCTACTGCATTGCATTATGGTTTGCTTTTAATCACCCGCAATGTCAGTGATTTTGAAGGGCTTGCGCTTGATATTGTGAATCCTTTTAAAGGATTATGAGATTGAAGCAAGTATTGAGGGCAGGCAAATTTTACCGATTGAGCAAGAACATGGCTTAGAGGTTTAAATGATTAGGGGTGTCAAACTTCTCTTTACGCTCCAAACCGTTCAGCAAAGCAATAACGGTAAGCGATCCCGATGCAAATGCTGGAGAGGCTCACTATTGGCAAAATTTGGATGCCGTTTAACAATCACCACCTCGATCCTCCAAGACAGTATTTGCGATCCGGCTTCTGATGGCTGGGGGCGGTCAAATATGTGCTTGAGCATTTTCTTTCAGGCAGGGTTTGGACTATTATCAACGAAGCAATATTTCAGTTGACGCATGATTTTGAGAAGGCTATTGACGGTTTATTTCCATTCATTTGTGAAAATAAGGCCACACATAGTTTTAGCTATTTTTTCCTATACATAGGAATAATTGATAGTCTGTTGGACTATGTTACACTTTCGATCGTTGTGTAGCTACTTAATGGGCAATCATTAACACTGTAAGAAACGGGTGGAGGCAGACCATACTTATTTGGATCAGGAAATGAAGGGGTAAAATCATCGCATTTAAATGATTGCGTGCTATATTGTGTACACAACTAAATCCATCTTAGGAAATCATTATGACTCAGCGTATCGGTGTGCGGGAGTTGCGCGAAAACCTTTCATTATTTCTTGAATCAAATGAACCGCTAGAAGTTTAAAGTACTCCCCTTTGTCAAGACCAAAAACAACAAAAATTAAGATAGAGCCAATTTATAACCAGAGCCCCCAGCGCGGCAGCTTAATTC
>CAIYOW010000084.1 GCA_903927955.1 uncultured Methylococcaceae bacterium
ATGCAATTGACCAATGCGTTGTAATTTTTAAATGGCGAACATCCTTATTGTCGGTTGTGGCGCAGTGGGTGGGCAATTGGCGCATAATTTGGCGCAGCAAGGGCACACTGTGACGGGCGTAAAACGTAATCCACGTACCAACAATGCTGACAGTGCCGTCCGAATGGTCGCGGCAGATATAAGCCAAGCTAGCACGCTAACTAAAATAGCCAATGATTTTGACCGGTTGGTATTTGCGGTCTCCACCGATGGGCGTACTGAAGCGAGCTATAAAAGTGTCTATCAAGCCGGACTGGATAATGTGTTGGCTAAATTCCCAAACATCCCGTGGCTGTTTGTTTCATCCACCAGTGTCTATGCACAAAATCAAGGTGAATGGGTTGATGAACAGGCCGTTGCCGAACCAATCCTGCTAAACAGTCAACTCATCCGTGCAGCGGAACAAAAAATTACCGCCGCCAATCCAAGCAACATTGTCGTGCGTTTTTCAGGTATTTATGGGTCGGAGCGCCGATATTTACTGGATAAGGCGGCACAAACCCCCGCCATTCAACAAACACCAGCTTACTATACCAACCGCATCCATCAAGATGATTGTGTGGGTGTGTTGGCGTTTTTATTGCAGCAAAGTTTGGCGGGTGCGGTTCTTGAACCATGCTATCTGGCTAGTGATAATGATCCTGCTCCATTATGGGAAGTGATGTGCTGGTTAGCTGAGCGGCAAGACTGTCCGCCACCGGTCGCCACACCCATTGAAGCCCATGCCGTGCAAAATAAACGCTGTGTCAACCGCCGCTTAAAAGCATTGGGTTATCAATTTATTTATCCCAGTTTCCGCGATGGATACGGCGCATTAATGGCGAAATGAGCAAAAAAAACAAAACCGCTTATGTCTGCACCCTATGCGGTGCCGATTACCCGCGCTGGGGAGGTCAGTGCAGCAGTTGTGGCGAATGGAACTGTATACAAGAGGTGCGTTTAGGCACAGCCAGCGATAAGCGCGGGCAACCTGGCGTGGGTTATACCGGCGGTCAAGCGGAACTGAAGCGGCTGTCCGATGTAGACTTATTGCAAGCTGAACGGGTATTGACCGGTATTGGCGAGCTAGATAGGGTGCTGGGTGGCGGCATAGTGAGCGGCAGTGTGGTGTTGATTGGCGGTGCCCCGGGTGCCGGCAAAAGCACTTTGCTGTTACAGGCGATTGCCCACATTGCTGAGCGCGGTATAGCGGTTTTGTATGTATCGGGGGAGGAGTCGTTACAGCAAATTGCTGAACGGGCGCATCGGCTAAAACTGCCAGCCAACGATATAATGATGTTGGCAGAAACTTCGGTGCAACGGATTTGCGATGTTTTGGACGGCATAAAAACCCATGCTAAAGCACACATCGTGGTGATTGACTCCATTCAGGTGATGCATACCCAAGACACCGAATCGGCACCCGGTTCAGTGTCCCAGGTGCGCGAATCAGCCAGTTATTTGACCCAATACGCCAAAAAAAACCAAGTGTCCATGTTTATGGTGGGACACGTCACCAAAGACCAGTCGTTGGCAGGCCCAATGACTTTAAGCCATATTGTTGACACGCAAATTATTTTAAGTGCCACCGATGATGCCCGCTATCGGGTGCTAAGGGCCGACAAAAACCGCTTTGGCAGTATTGGTGAGCTGGGTTTTTTTGCGATGGACAGCAGTGGTCTTAAAGAAGTGAAAAACCCGTCTGCCATGTTCCTGAACCGCGCCGAAAAACCGTCATCCGGCAGTGTGGTGACGGTTTTATGGGAAGGCACACGGCCCTTGCTAGTGGAAATACAAGCCTTGGTGACCGATTGCCAATACGGCAACCCACGGCGTTTGGCAGTGGGGTTTGACCAGAACAGGTTGGCCATGCTGTTGGCGGTATTGG
>CAIYOW010000085.1 GCA_903927955.1 uncultured Methylococcaceae bacterium
AAATGCGTGATAACGGGATTGATGCGGCCGGATTTTTGCCAAAATCGTTATGGGAGTTATTAGAGCCGCATCATGCAACAGAACGCGGACTGACTTTAATGTTGGACAAGTCGCTTCCCACACCCTGGCATACGCTGGCCTGGGAATGGTTGAATTCGCGTGGCGTTAAATTAGGTTCGTTCCTACAGGTGATCCGCTGTGCGCAGCCGGCCTCTGAACAACAAAAGCGCTCTGGCGAAACACTGATATGGGATCAGTGGCAGAGCAATGAAAATGAATTTGAGAGTGTCATTAATCAGCGGCAGGGTATCGAGCGCCGTTTTAAACGCGAACAAATCGAGCAGGATTTACAATGCGGCAGGGACTTGGGTCACTTTGCCCGCCTGGTGATTATTGCCCACGGGGGAGAAAACAAGGCATCTGTATTGTTGGACAAATCCGGACAAGCGTGGGACATTGACTGGCCGGCCACATTGCCTTATGAGGTGTTGATTTTGGCTTGTGCGTCTTATCAGGGAAATTTTCACGATTTGGCAGTCGTCTGCCTTGAACGAGGGGCACGGGCGGTAGTTTGCGGTCACGGACAGTTGAATGCGGCGTTAATGGCATCGGCACTGGCTTTTTGGCTGGATGAGAATAGAGCTGCGCATGAAACTTTATGGGCGCTGCAAGCACGGGAGTCACGAGAACATGGCGGCGTTCATTGGCTGCGTTATTACGGCGATGCGCCTGTGACGAATTATGATCGCCTCACCTTGAACTTTTTCCAGCAAGCTGATCAGCCTAACCCGATTACTGAATGGTCAAAATTAGTCAACGAGGATAACAATGATGCCATTGAGGCTTTTTTACAGGACATGAAGAACTCGTCTACAACCTATTGGCCGTTGACGGAGCTTTGGCTGTTGCCTGTGGTTTTGTACTGGGCTGAGAAAAAATCGCACGCACTTATCGCGCCAATAAAAAAACGGTTTGATTCCTTAACCGTGCATTGCGATGAGTGGTTTCCGGAGCGGGCTTATGGTTTGGCCGGCATGTATCGCCGTCAGGGAAGTTATCCTCTGGCTGTGGCGCAATTGTCAGAAGGTTTGCAATGCAGCACGCTAAAGGCGCAACAGGAAATTAATCTATTAGGCTCTTTGTTGAATGCTTTGATTGATCTTAATGTGCCGGAACTTGGACAGGTCATATTTGACCGTTTGGATGATTGTATTCCCAAGTTTGATGATGGGCGGCAAGCTTTCCACTTACTTGACCGTCGGGCCCGTTTGGCTTTGCGCCAAGGCAATATTGATGCCGCATTGTTTAGTTTACAGATAAAACGCCAGCAGGTAGTTGAGCAGGGCAACGAGGACACTAGAGAATTAGCCAGCTTGCTCTATGTGTCGGCTTGGTTTGATCGTCCGGATGTCAACGCCTTGGCCGAAATTGCATTAGAAAAATTAACGCCTATCCCTGATTTTGGTGACGGTAATGACAACCATGCCTATTTGTTACGCGCGTTGGCGGTATGGCAATGGCGGCAACAACCCGCCGAAGACTTTTTATCGGCATTTTTGCCCGTTTGCAAGGAGCGGCTAATTTTGCAAGACCCTGGGCCTTATGCTTTTACTTTAGTTTATCAGTGCCTGGCAACGGGCTGTTATGATGATAACTGGCGACAGGCTATTGCCGGACTTGAACATGGGCGCTATTGGCTGGAACTGGCCGCTTTCCATGCCTTGGCCGGCAAGCCCAAGGAAACCCGCCATGCTTTAAATAAATTTCATACCCTGCGTTATGGTTCATTGCAACCCTTAGCAAATCAAGCCCTTTATGACATTGATTGGCTGGCTTTCGATGCGGGCCAACAAGCAGTAGAGAATACTATTTTATTGGCCGATGACCTAACAGCCGCGAGTTTGGCGCGTCATGGCCTATTGCCTCTTTAGGTTAACCCGATGACAGATACAGAAAAAGCCAAAGACTGGTATCGTTTAGTCGAACTTAAAATTAATGCCGCCATGGGTATCAACGATCCTAAGGCCATTTTGCTAATCAAAAAGATACTGGATAATGACAATGTCAAGCGTTGGTCGGGCTGGCATCCTAATGCTTTAGAATTGCAACGTTTGCAGACGATTAAAAAGTCAATAGACCTGTTAAGAAATCCCAATTCAGGCAAAAATTGGCTTGAAGCCAAGGAAAAGCTTGCGGCAGCGTGGGCAGGATCTGATGTTCCTTGGCCACTCATCCGACAAGGTTTATCACCTTTTATGGACGTTGAAAAGAACACCATTCTCACTCAACCTGCCATTTCGCCTCAATCGGGTGTGGGTACAAATGCTGCTAAAAAATCTTCTTGTGAACCCACAAAATCAGCAGCATCGAAAGCCATCGGTATTAAATTGCCTTCTGATCCCCAACATATTTGGCTAGCCATCGGTGATGAAACAGGCGACTGGGATTATGAAGCAAAAAAGCAAAGCAAACGGGGACTAGTTCTGGTGATCGGTCGCCTGGATGTTTGGCAACGCGCTTTTGATGAGCTAATTGACGGTCAAACCGTAGCTGAACGTATGAGGCAACCTTTACAGCACTTGCCGTCTGGCTGTAAAAAAAGTCATTTTCATCACGGCATAGATGCTTTTAAGTTGGATGTTAATAGTCTATCGCCTGCCTTGATCAAGGAGCTACAAGAAAACCTCGGTTGGCTAGCGCAACATTCAGAACTGATCACGTTGGGGTTTAACGCTACGCATTCCGAGCTTTACCAAAACTTCACATTTGGTCAGGATGCTTCACAAACCTTAGCCAAAAGCTATGCTATCTTGCTGGCCTATATGATGCCCTTTCTGGAAAAGGAGGATGTGTTATTGCTGGGCTTTGAAACCCGTAGCGAAAATGCGGACACAATCGCAGCAGTACGCAGTAATTTCAATGGGGCTTCAAATAAAGATGGTCGGTTGCAGATGGATATGCGGGTCTTTTCGACTACTTTTCGGGATGCGTTGCTCCATCATTTAAACAAAGGCTGGCCACAAACCAAAAATTGGGAACAACGTTTTGATTTGGCCCCATTAAATCAATTACTCAAAGCTCCCGATTTAAAGAGGCTTTGTCCTCGTCTGTCAAACCTACCCAACAGCGCTTGGAAGGGGCTGGCCGACTTAGGCGCGTCTATTTTGCAGGCCCAGCTTAACGATAAGTTGAATAAGCATTTAACGTTTACCGAAACGCCTAATGTGCATTTTTCGAAATTGCCGGAGTTATTATCATGAAGTGGCAATGTTCACGCGAGTTGATCTCCCCCTTACCGGGCTTACCTCGCCAAACCATACCCTATCCAAGCCAATTGGAGACCCGTCTTACGCTAACGAGTGACATCACAAGCCAAGAAGACGATGCGGTTATTCAGTGGCTACGGATATTATCGGAAGATAATACAATCGCTGTCAAGGTTGATAGGCAAAAGTGGGAACAATTACCGCCGCCTTGGCATGACCTGTCCTGGAAAATTGACGATGTCTGCGTTGAACAGGCTTTAAAAGCCCATATTCTCTTCGAACTGCGTTTGTTGGGCACCGATGCCTTAGGCTATCAACCCTATCTGCCCGAAACGCTGCTAAACCAATTTGTGCAGCAACCGGATCACAATAAACGGCTGAGGGAAGCTTTGTTTTTTGCGTTCTTTGACAAGCAGACATTGTTTTCCGGTAAAGGCGCAATGGATCATTGGCTTAAAGCCATTAGGGATGTCGTCTATGAACGAGGGGAGTTGGATAAAAAACGAAGAACCGGATCGGCTTTAATCAATCTGGGTTTCGAGTTATTGGAACAAGTCCATGACCTGCGCGAATCCAGCCTGACTTTGAGTGATATAGAAACACAATGGCAACACTTTACGGCTACTCACGGCAATACTTTGCCCATTGCTTGTGCCATAGTGTTTTGGGACGCAGCTGTATACACCTTAAGCGAATACGGTGAAATGGACAGCGCCTGGCAATGCTTGGCAAACCAGTTACAAGCATTAAAGGCGTTAGTCGAACTATTGCCGGGACTGAGAGAAAGCGATTTAATGGCAGGCATGTGGTGCCACCACTTGGGGCGTTTAGCCTATTATCGCGGTGATATGAGCCATGCCCTTAAATTATTTGGTGAAGAATGGCAGTTTCGTAATCGGCTTGATGTAACTAACAGATCCCGTCTCTACCGGTCCTGCGCAAATGTTTTGACCGACATGGGTTTTCTTAATGAAGCGGAAGACTTGGTACGGAAGTCCTGCCGGGAACAGGATCACGATGGCGAACCTGAACGTTATAAGACCTACGGACGATTAGCTGAAATTCTTGCCAGGAAAGGCAAATACGATGAAGCTAAAACCGCTTATGAGCATTCTTGGGATTTACAACGACAGATCACCGGGAATGAAGATGATTTAGATGCCCAAACACTTGTTTACATGGGACATATACATGTTTTATTAAACGATTTCACTGCGGCTGAAAGCTGGTATCAACAAGCTGAAATAAACAAAAACTCCGGGGCTAATCCTTATTTGTGCATGGGGCGGGCTGCGTTATTTTCCAAAAACAAACAGCGCGATAACTTGGCTGAGTTGTGGAAACAATATGGCAAGGCAATAGCGCAACTGCACGGCGTTAAAGTATTGCCTAAGGCAGTGATTGATATGGCCAGATTTAACGTCGGCCTGATCGATAAACATGCTCTGCTAGAAGTATTCAAGGAATTACAGACGGAAAATTATTGGATGGAAGCCTGTTATTTCCTTCCTGTTTTGTATCCTCAGCCGATTGAGGACGAACCTGCTATCCAAACAATACGAAATCGCCTCGTTGAATGGAACCGCGACGCGAAAGCGTTTTGTCAAAACACGCAATTGACAAATGATCTTCCAACAATAGGCTATCCAACATTATTGAATTTACTAGATGATTTGAAACTAGCAACGACAAACCAAAATTGGCAAAATGCTATATCTATAAATCAACTTTACCCATTTAAATTGTTAGGATAAAACTACGCACCAATGGTTGTTCAGTTTCCTATTTTGTGAATGATAACGTCCGAAAGTATAGTGGCCCGCAATTTCCAGACAATAATTTAAGATGAGATCGCCCAAGAACACTGCGTCCATCCGACGCAAGTCGGCCTTTGGAAAAAAGCCTTGCTTGAGAATGCCGGGCAAATTTTTTAGAGGAAACGAGACCCTAAGTCGGTATGGCTTCTAAAATAATAAGCAAGTGTGATGCTTTGCCTGCCACCTGCTTTGTTCGTGTGCTTCTGTATTGTGATTCTCATATTATTTATGCCCCATTGTGCCCCGCTAAAAGTGTTTGGGTAATTATGGGGAACAAAATGGCAAAGTAAAGGCTAAAAAGGGAAAGCAAGGGTAGGCGGTGATTTGCTAAGTGGCTTTTTTTGTTGACTTTGTTGGGTGGTTGTTTTACTGGTTTATTTTCCGATACAGAAACTGGAAAAAATCTTGCCCAATAAATCATCTGAGCTAAATTCGCCGGTAATTTCGGCAAGCTGCTGTTGGGCTTGGCGTAAATCTTCGGCGACCAGTTCCCCTGCTTGGTTGAGGGTGAGTTGTTGTAAGGCTGATTGGACATACTCTGCGGCGGCGTTTAATGCCTGCAAGTGGCGGGAGCGGGCTATAAAAACATCATCGGCATCGGCACAGTAACCCACACTCTGCTTAAGGTGTTCCCTGAGCAGGTCCATACCGGCCCCGGTTTTTACGGATAGATAAATGTGTGTGCCTTGGTCGGTTTGTACAAGGGCGGGCGCAAGCCCCAACAAATCAATTTTATTGCTGATACGGGTCACATCAAGCCGTTCAGGCAAACTGTCCAGCAAGTCTTGCGGTTCTGCTTCGCGGGCATCCATCAGCAATAATACCTTGTCGGCCTTGGCAATTTCGGCGCGGGCGCGGCGCATCCCTTCTTGTTCGACCACATCGGCCGCTTGATCGCCATCGCGTAAACCAGCCGTGTCAATAATATGCAGCGGCATCCCATCAATTTGTATGCTTTCCTTAAGCACATCGCGGGTGGTGCCGGCTATGTCGGTGACAATGGCGGCATCATGCCCGGCCAAGGCGTTCAGCAAACTGGATTTACCCGCATTGGGTTTGCCTGCCAGCACCACGCTCATGCCATCGCGCAACAAGCAGCCTTGGCGGGCGGTTTGGTGGATTTGGCTGATGCGCTGTTGTAGTTTGACAATGCGTGTTTGCACTACACCATCGGTTAAAAAGTCGATTTCTTCATCAACAAAATCAATCGCGGCTTCCACATACACGCGTAGTTCGGTCAATTCTTCAACCAGTGCGTTGATTTTGTCGGAAAACACCCCTTGCATGGATTTTTGCGCGGAACGCACCGATTGTTCGGTGGTTGCTGCTATCAAGTCGGCGACGGCTTCCGCTTGCACTAAATCAAGCTTGCCATTTAAGAAGGCCCGTTCAGTGAATTCGCCCGGTCTTGCCAACCTTGCACCTAGCGCAATGGCACGTTTAAGCAAGAGGTTAAGGACGACCGAACCGCCGTGTGCATGCAGTTCTAAAATGGTTTCACCGGTGTAAGAGGCGGGGGCAGGAAAATAGAGGCTAATGCCTGTGTCGATGGTGCTGCCATCGTGGTCAAGAAAGGCCGTATATTGCGCTATCCTAGGTTGCGGTGGTTTGTTGATCAGGTGTTTGGCGAGTTCCGGTACGATAGTACCGGAAAGCCGGATGATGCCGACACCGCCATTGCCTGGCGGTGTGGCGATAGCCGCAATGGTATCGGGGATTGCTGTATTCACGCGGGACCGCAAAAAACGTTATTTGTCGTTTTTGGCGATTTGCTGGGTGATATAGGTTTGTTGCAGGATGGATAGGGTATTGTTGACGATCCAGTACAACACCAAACCCGCCGGGAAGAACAGGAAGAAAACAGTGAACACGATAGGGAACATGCGCATCACTTTAGCCTGTATGGGGTCTAGTGGCGGCGGGTTTAAGCCTTGCTGGATTTTCATGGTGATGCCCATAATGACTGGCAGCACATAAAAAGGGTCTTCCACGGACAAGTCTTGCACCCACAACAGGAACGGCGCTTGGCGGAACTCCACGGTTTCGCTCAATACCCAGTATAAGGACATGAACACTGGAATTTGCACAAAAATGGGCAAGCATCCGCCTAACGGATTGACTTTTTCCTTTTTGTACATCTCCATCATTTCTTGGTTGAAACGAGGGCGATCATCAGCAAAGCGTTCTTGCAGTTCTTTCAGGCGCGGTTGCACTTTGCGCATTCTGGCCATGGACTTGAAGCCCGCTTGTGACAACGGGAAGAACAACAATTTAATGGTTAAGGTGACGCCAATAATGGCTACGCCCCAGTTACCGGCCAAATTGTGTATTTGGTTGAGCAGCGAATAAATGGGTTTGCCGATAAAAGTCAATACGCTGTAATCCACTGTCAGTTCCAAACCTTTGGCGACACTTTCCATCATCGGCTGTATTTTGGGGCCAGAAAACAAATGGCTGACAAATTTGGCCGAGCTGTTGTTTTCAACCGTTGTCATGGGCGAAAACGAACCGATCAGAAAACGGCCTTCATTGAGGTGTTTGGTGTAAAAATGATTTTCTTGGTCAGCAGGTGGAATCCAAGCAGTGGCAAAATAATGCTGGATCATGGCAACCCAACCACCTGCCGAAGTGGTATCTAAGTTGTCGTTTTCCATGTCATCAAAACTGACTTTTTTGTATTTGTCTTTTTCTGTGTAAACAACGCCACCGTCATACGCCTTGAGGCCACCGGTCAGGAAACCGCCCGGGCCTTCTTTGAACGGGACTTTAAGCAATTGGCTATATTGTCTTCCCAACCACGCTTTGCCAGTGTTGTTGCTGACATTTTGTTCCAATGTCACTTCGTAACTGCCACGTTTCAAGACAAACGTCTTAGTGACTACCAAGCCGTTGTTGTCCGTCCAAGTGACCGGTACTGTTAAGGTGTCTTGACCTTCAGGCAGGACATAATGGTCTTTCTCGCTGACAAAATTACTGTAGTGGCTAGGCGCAACAGCAGAATCGGGGCCGGCAATCAGCCCGCTTTGCGCTTCAAACAACCGTTCTGGTGCAGGGTTTAACAACCGGACTGGCTTATAGTCTTTTTCAGACGCTTCCAGACCGATCAGGCTGCGCACCTGGTTGACAATGGTATTGTCTTTTTGTACCGGATATTGCAACAGGTCAAGGCTACGCACCGTGGCGCCTTGTAAGTCCACTTCCAAAGCCAGCACATCGGTGCTTATTTTTATGACGGCTGCAGGGGCCGCTTGTGTGACCGGGATGCTAGCCGCTGTGGCGGGTGCATTGCTGGCAGGGGCTTGTTGACCGGACAGTGTGGTGGAATCGGGCAAATCCGCTTTGGCTTGGGCCGCTGCTGCATCAACCGCCGCCACTGGGGGCTTCGGGCCGTAATCCAATTCCCAAGCTTGCTGCAACAGTATCACCAGCATGACAAACGTGACGATCAGTATAAATCTTATATTGTCCATTATTATTTACCCAATTTTTCAGGAACAGGATCAATGCCACCAGCATGGAATGGGTGGCATTTGGATAATCGTTTCAGTGTGAGGTAGCTGCCTTGTAGGGCGCCGTGACGTTGGAGGGCTTCCAATGAATAATCTGAACAGCTTGGATAAAAGCGGCAGCGTGGGCCTAGCAATGGGCTAATCAGGTATTTGTAACACCTAACGACAGCTATGAGCATAGAGCGCATCGGGATACCAATTTTAGCCAGTGCTTTTCCAATGATTTTCTTAAAATGTCCGGCGAGGCATCCAAGGCGTCCCGGCGGGCCATGACAACAACATCAATATTTCCCATATTTTGTTGTATCCTAAAGTTTTCCCTTACTGTCCGTTTGATCACGTTGCGGTCCACTGCCTTTTTTATATTTTTTTTGGCAATGGCCAACCCTAGTCTGGCGTAGTCAAATTCATTACTGACTGCCAATACAGTAAAATATCGGTCACTGGATTTTTGGGCTTTGGCAAAAACCCGCTGGAATTCGCCCGGCTTTAATAACCGATGCAGCCGTGGAAAACCAAATTGTTTGCCATCCAACTACACTGTCAACTTGGCGCGACCTTTCGCCCGGCGTGCGTTCAACACTTTACGGCCGCCAACGGTTGCCATTCTGCTGCGGAAGCCATGGGTTCTGGCACGTTTAATTTTACTGGGCTGATATGTTCTTTTCATGTTACTAAGACCTGCTAATAAGGATTAACCAAAAACGGATAAAAAAGACTCTGGATGATAAGATAAAGTAGCTAAGCTGTCAATTGTAAGTGTCTCTTTTGTTGTCCACACCCGCTTTTTGTCCGCTATAATTGCCGTCATTTCATTAACCCAACCGCTAAACGGAAACCAATGAGCAACATTTGGGACAATTGCCTTATCAAACTGGAAAACGAAATTCCCAGTGCCGATTTCAGCACTTGGATACGCCCGCTCCAGGCACTGGAAGTAGAAAACCAAATCAAGTTGCTGGCCCCTAACCGTTTTGTGCTGGATTGGGTAAAGCAACATTATTTCTCTAAAATTGAACAAAGCATCCAGGCGTTTTCAAACGGCGCATTAGTGTTGTCCTTGGAAATTGGCACCAAAAAAACGGCAGCGCCTGCGCCTTCCAGTTTCCACCCAAAATCGCCAGAGTCAAAAAAAGTCAGCGAAAACTTTCTTAACCGCTCGTTCACCTTCGACACTTTTGTTGAAGGCAAATCCAACCAGTTGGCACGCGCGGCATCGCTGCAAGTGTCCGAAAATATCGGCCGGGCTTATAACCCGCTGCTTATTTACGGCAGTTCAGGACTGGGCAAAACCCATTTGATGCACGCGATAGGCAATGCCGCACTAGAAAAAAACCCTAACGCCAATATTATTTATCTGCATTCAGAAAAGTTTGTGCAGGATATGGTGCGGGCATTGCAGCAAAATTCCATTGATGCTTTCAAGCGCTATTATCGGCAAATGGATGTGCTGTTGATTGATGACATCCAGTTTTTTGCCGGTAAGGAACGCTCACAAGAGGAGTTTTTCCACACCTTCAACACACTCTTAGAAAACAAGCATCAAGTGGTGATGACCTGTGACAAATACCCTAAGGAAATCGTCGGCCTTGAAGACCGCTTAAAATCTCGGTTTGGTTGGGGCTTGCCGGTTTCCATTGAACCGCCGGACATGGAAACCCGCGCCGCCATTTTGATGAAAAAGGCCGCTTTGGTGAACATCGACCTCGATCAAGAAGTGGCCTTTTTTATTGCCAAGCGCATTCCTTCCAATGTCCGTGATCTTGAAGGCGCACTACGCCGGGTGATTGCTAACGCACAGTTCACTGGTCGCGACATTACCATCGAGTTCACTAAAGAAGCCTTGCATGATTTGCTTACTTTGCAAGACAAATTGGTCAGTATCGACAATATCCAAAAAACCGTTGCTGAATACTACAAAATCAAGATATCCGATTTATCCTCGAAAAACCGCAAGCAAACAGTGACCCGGCCTAGGCAAATTGCCATGTGTTTGGCGCGGGAACTCACGTCGCAAAGCTTCCCTGAAATTGGCTCAGCGTTTGGTGGTCGGGATCATACCACCGTGATCAATGCTTGTAAGCGGGTAGCAGAGCTAAAGGAATCTGACCATAAATTGGCAGAGGACTATGCTAATTTGCTGAGGACTTTATCCCATTAGGTAATGGGTAGTCAGTGCGCCACCCTTGCCGTAAGGGTGCAGCCTGTGGATAACTATGTGGGTAAACCTAGCTATTTTTGTGGTTAAAGTTGTGAGTAAAATAGGCCGGTTATTTGACATTGCAGTTACCAACAGCTTATCCACAACACCACGACCCAGTTTAATTATTCATAACTAATTGAAAAATAATTAGTATAATGGCTTTTCAACAATTGTTTAAACACTAATAATAATAGTTTTAAGATGTTTATACTATTATTAATGTGGCTTCAACTAAGGCGAATACTGGCAAAATGCCCGTCAAATTTTACTTTACCACCTGTGGATAACTATGTTGCTAAGTGCCACCTTTGCTTGTATAAAGTTGTGGGTAAGTGGATGCCAAAAATCCGGCCCCTAATTGCCCACAACTTGCACACAGCCCCAAAGGCTTGCTAATTAACAACCATCCTATTGATTTTAATATTAAAATAATGGTTTTCCACAGAATTTTTAATTGCTAATAGTAATAAAATAAAACTTATGAAATTTATTATTAATCGGGAAAAATTATTGATCCCGTTACAACAGATTGTCAGTGTCATTGAAAAACGCCAGACCATGCCTATCCTGAGTAATGTGTTGGTGAATCTCTCTAATGATTCACTGACCTTGACCGGCACGGATTTGGAAATACAAATTATTGCCACCCTAGCTATTGAATCGGAAGTGACTGGCGCGGTCACTGTGCCAGCCCGAAAATTTTTGGATATTTGCCGATCGTTGCCCAATGGTGTTGATATCAAGTTTGAGCAACAAGACGAAAAAATAAAACTAACATCAGGACACAGCCGTTTTAGTTTAAGTGGCTTGCCCGCCGAGCATTACCCTGAGTTTGCCGAACCCCATTATGAAGAAGCTTTTTACATCAATGCCGGTAAGTTTAAAAAGGCATTGGACAAGACCTTATTCTGCATGGCAAACCAAGATGTCCGTTATTATCTGAATGGTTTGCTGTTAAATATCAGCAATGACAAGTTAAAATTAGTGGCTTCTGATGGTCACCGTTTATCCATTTATGAAGACACCTTGGATGAACCGACCGGTCGTGAAACGCGCATTATTCTGCCCAGAAAAGGCGTGTTGGAACTCAACCGATTGTTGGATGATGCAGAAGTGGAACTTAAGATTGAGTTTTCAGCCAATAATGTGCGGGTTTCTATTCAGGATGTGGTGTTTTTGGCAAAACTTGTGGATGCCAAATATCCAGATTTCAGCAAAGTTTTTCAGCAAACTTTCTTTGATGCCCTATTGGTTGACAAAAATTTATTTAAAAACGCCTTGACCCGGGTGGCTATTCTGGCCAATGAAAAATACAAAGGTGTGACACTCGATATCGATGCCGAATTTATGCGCATCAGCACCCATAACCCCGCCCATGATGAAGCGGAAGATAAGCTGCCCATAGAATATGGCGGTGAATCGTTATCTATATCATTCAATGCACAATACCTGTTGGATGCCATATCCAATTTGGAATCGGAGCAAGCGGCCATTATCATTGCCAGCAATTCCAGCAGTTGCTTTATCAATGATCCGGTCATATCCGCTTACAAATTTATTATCATGCCCATGAGGCTGTAAACAGTCACCACCATGGCATTGTTAAAATTGGCTATTCATCATGTCAGGAATATCCAAGATCAGACCATTGCCCCTTCTCCTTTACTGAACTTTGTGTACGGTGCTAATGGCAGTGGTAAAACCGCTTTGTTGGAAGCCATTTATCTGTTAGGCCGTGCCAAATCTTTCCGCACCGTTTCGATAAAACCCGTCATCCATTTTAACCACGACCAGCTGATTGTTACTGGGCAAGTGGTTCAGGCCAATGGCAGCCAGTGTCAATTGGGGTTGAGAATGGATGCCAAGCATCATGAAATACGCATTAACCAGCAGCCTAGCCAAAACCGTTCGGATTTGGCTTACTGTTTGCCCTTACAAATTATCCACCCAAAAAGTTATGAATTATTGGATGCTGGGCCGCAACTGCGCCGTGAGTTTTTGGACTGGGGGGTGTTTAATGATGACAATCAATTTTTGCCGACCTGGCGACGCTTCAAAAAAGCTCTGCAACAAAGGAATGCTTTATTAAAATCGCACGATTTGGCGCATATCAATGTTTGGGATAAAGAAGTTGCGTATTACGGTACAATAGTCGACCAACAACGCCAACAATACTTAGAGAAATTCATCCCTGTTTTTAACGGCATCCTTGCCCGCTTTTTTAAGGCTGAAGAGGTTGACTTAAAACTTTTATCCGGTTGGGATGTTAACAAAGGATTGGCGCAAGCGTTGGCGGAAAATCTGACAAAAGATGCCCGTTACGGTTTTACCCATAGTGGCCCCCATCGCACTGATTTTCAGTTATTGATTGCCGGTCGCGTGGCAAAAGATTTTGTATCAAGAGGCCAATTAAAATTATTGGTCATGAGCCTTAAACTGGCTCAGGTACAACTATTGGCAGATCAACAAGGCAATGAGGCGTGCATTTTAATTGATGATTTTGTTGCCGAGCTAGACCCTGACAACCGCGCAAAATTATTGGCTTGTCTGACGGCAATGCAAACACAAACTTTTATTACCGGCACAGAGTTACTTGAATTTGGCGATCTAACACAATTAGAAGCTTATAAATTGTTCCACGTGGAACAAGGTTACATGAAATTGGCGTAATGTTCCACGTGGAACATTTGCCACACAACAGGAAAAGCTAACAATCATGAGCAACAAAAACGATCAATACGATAGTACTAATATTCAAGTTCTTAAAGGGTTAGATGCAGTAAGAAAACGCCCTGGCATGTATATTGGCGACACGGATGATGGTTCTGGTTTACATCACATGGTTTTTGAAGTGGTCGATAACTCAATTGATGAAGCCTTGGCTGGTTATTGCAAAGAAGTGAAAGTGGTTATCCAAACAAACGGTTCTGTTACCGTGTCTGATGATGGCCGGGGCATACCCGTGGACATTCATGAAGAAGAAGGCCGCTCAGCGGCTGAAGTGATTATGACCGTATTACATGCGGGCGGAAAATTTGATGACAATGCTTATAAAGTTTCTGGTGGTTTGCATGGTGTGGGGATTTCGGTAGTCAATGCACTGTCCGAAGAACTTAATTTGGAGATACGAAAAAATGGCTTTTTGCATAAGCAAAAATATTTGATGGGCAACCCTGTAGCCCCATTGGTGGTGGTGGGGCCTTGCGAAGGCACGGGTACATTAATTAATTTTAAACCCAGTACTGAAACCTTCACCAATATTGAATTCCATTACGACATATTGGCCAAACGGCTGCGCGAACTGTCATTTTTAAACTCAGGTGTCCGTATCAGCTTGGAAGATGAGCGCGACGAACGGTCAGATGTGTTTGAGTTTGAAGGCGGTATCAGTGCATTTGTTGAGCATTTAAATAAAAACAAAACACCGCTGTTCCCTGAAGTGTTTCATTTTGTCGCTGAAAAAGAAGGTGTGGTGGTTGAAGTGGCTATGCAATGGAATGACTCCTACCAAGAAAATGTGTTTTGCTACACGAACAATATTCCACAACGCGAGGGCGGTAGCCATTTGGCGGGTTTTAGGGGGGCATTAACTCGCACCGTCAACCAATACATAGAAAATAGCGGTTTGGCAAAAAAAGAAAAAGTGCAAACTACTGGCGACGATGCACGGGAAGGTCTGACCGCTGTATTGTCAGTAAAAGTGCCAGACCCTAAATTTTCATCACAAACCAAAGATAAGCTAGTGTCTTCAGAAGTGAAGCCACTGGTAGAATCGACCATGAACGAAAAGCTACAAGATTTCTTGCTGGAAAAGCCACAAATTGCCAAAGCCATTGTCGGAAAAATTATTGATGCGGCAAGGGCTAGGGAAGCCGCGCGTAAAGCGAGGGAAATGACCCGCCGCAAGACTACCTTGGACATTGCCGGATTACCCGGAAAGCTGGCAGACTGCCAAGAAAAAGACCCCGCCTTATCGGAACTATTTTTAGTGGAAGGGGATTCTGCGGGGGGGTCGGCAAAACAAGGCCGGGATCGCCGCACCCAGGCCATTTTGCCGCTAAAAGGTAAAATCCTTAACGTGGAAAAAGCCCGCTTCGATAAAATGATCTCATCCGAAGAGGTCGGCACACTGATAACCGCATTAGGCTGTGGTATTGGTAAAGATGAATACAATATTGATAAATTGCGCTATCACCGCATCATCATTATGACCGATGCGGATGTTGACGGTTCACATATCAGAACCTTGCTGCTGACATTTTTTTATCGGCAGTTGCCGGAAATTGTAGAACGGGGCTATATCTACATAGCCCAGCCACCGCTATACAAAATCAAAAAAGGCAAGCAAGAGTATTACGTTAAAGACGATTATCAGCTGCATGAATATCTTATCCAATTGGCATTGGACAAAGCCCAGTTGTTTACTGATGAAGCCACCCCACCTATCCAAGGCCAGGGCTTGGAGCGGTTGGCTAAAAACCATACCGAAGTGATGGGGGTGATCAACCGCTTGGGCAGACGTTACGATGTGCTGTTCCTTGAGCAATTCTGTTTTATGGACAGCATTACCGACGACATCCGACAAGATAAAAGCCAGTTGGAAACTTGGCTGCAAAAACTGCAACAACGGTTGACCGACTCAGAACATAAAGCGATATTTGTGTTTGAATTGGACTACAAATCAGCAAAAGACTTTGCGCTTAACATCAATAAACGCCAACACGGCATCAACAAGCATTTTGTCTTGCCGTCAACTTTCTTCAATGGCAAGGATTACCAAACCATCGTGAATTACGCTAATGAAACGGCGGGGTTGTTTAGCCCAAGCTCTTATATGCAAATGGGCGAACGGCAACACCCTGTGGTGAGTTTTAAAGAAGCGTTTGAATGGATGATGAGGGAAATAAAAAAAGGCCAGCATATCCAGCGTTACAAAGGTTTGGGCGAAATGAACCCGGAACAGTTATGGGAAACCACCCTAGATGCCAATAACCGCCGGTTGCTGCAAGTTAGGATTGAGGATGCCATAGCCGCTGATGAAATATTCACCACGCTGATGGGTGATATTGTAGAGCCGCGCCGCGATTTTATTGTTAAGAATGCTTTGGATGTGAGTAATCTTGATGTGTAGCTGAAGTTGCGCTATGCGGGTATCTACTGTTCCTGCGGCGCTTGGATGAATTGCAGACCTTAGCAGAAAACATAAGTGCCAAATCCAGCTAAGCTATCGAACGGTCTATTTTTCCAGAAGGCAAAGATTGTAGGCTCTGTACATGACAAAAACTATCAAGAGTCAGTTATCTGTTTAAATGAGTGGCTCAAGCCGCTTGTGCAACTATTTTCATCAAGAAAACGTTTGCAGAGGCGTCCTGCTTCGGATGCTTGGCTTTGCGGCGATATTGGCTTTTGTCATCGAAAATTTGCGCCTTATTGAATTGGCAGGCAAATTTGGCCACTGGATTTTGTCGGGCAAGCGCATCTTGTTGGCATTGATTTTTACGTTTTTTCATGGATAACCTCTTATAATATGCAAAAGTATTAATATAGCATCACTAAGAGTATAAACAGCTTGTGAAATTCAAAAAAAATTTTGATGTCATTGTGGTCGGTGGCGGTCATGCCGGTACTGAAGCGGCTTTGGCGGCTGCCCGTGCGGGCGCAACCACCCTATTGCTCAGCCAAAATATCGAGACGCTTGGGCAAATGAGCTGCAATCCAGCCATTGGCGGTATTGGTAAAGGTCATTTGGTCAAAGAAATTGATGCGTTGGGCGGCATTATGGCCAAAGCCATTGACTTGGGTGGTATCCAGTTCCGCACGCTCAACGCCAGTAAAGGCCCGGCGGTCAGGGCTACCCGTGCCCAAGCGGACCGGCAGCTTTATAAAAAAGCCGTGCGTTACGCATTGGAAAACGAACCTAACTTGGCCTTGTTCCAACAAACCGTTGCCGATTTGATTATTGAAAATGATCAGGTGGTAGGTGTTAAAACACAAATGGGTTTGGCTTTCCATGCCCGCGCCGTGGTACTGACCGCCGGGACTTTTTTGGCGGGTAAAATCCATATCGGTTTGGAAAATTACAGTGGCGGGCGGGCGGGCGATCCGGCCTCGGTTGCTTTGGCGGAACGGTTACGGGAGATGCCCTTCCGTATCGACCGTCTAAAAACCGGCACGCCGCCGCGTATTGACGGACGCACCATCAATTTCAGCAAGCTGCAAGTGCAGCATGGCGACACCCCTGTGCCGGTGTTCTCGTTTATGGGCGCACCCGAACAACACCCCCGGCAAATCCCTTGCCACATTACCCGCACCACCGCACAAACCCACGACATTATCCGTGCCGGACTAGACCGTTCGCCGCTATATTCTGGTGTGATTGAAGGCATTGGCCCGCGTTACTGCCCGTCGATAGAAGATAAGATCGTGCGCTTTGCCGACCGCGATTCACACCAGATTTTTATTGAACCGGAAGGCTTGGACACCCACGAAATTTACCCCAATGGTATCTCCACCAGTTTGCCATTTGATGTGCAATACGATTTTGTGCGCTCCATGCCGGGCTTTGAGAATGCCGAAATCATCCGCCCGGGCTATGCCATTGAATATGATTTTTTTGATCCGCGTGACTTAAAAATGTCGCTGGAAACTAAGCATGTGGGCGGGCTGTTTTTTGCCGGACAAATCAACGGCACTACCGGCTACGAAGAAGCGGCGGCGCAAGGGTTGATTGCCGGTGTCAACGCGGCCCGGCTTGTGCAGGGTTTGGACAGCTGGAGTCCGGCGCGGGACCAGGCTTATATTGGCGTGATGATTGATGACCTGATCACCCGTGGCACCCAAGAGCCATACCGCATGTTCACCAGCCGTGCCGAATATCGCTTGTCGTTGCGCGAAGACAATGCCGACCTGCGCCTGACTGAACTAGGCCGCAATCTGGGCTTGGTCGATGATGCCCGTTGGCAAGCTTTTGAAAATAAGCGCGAAGCCATTGCCCTCTTACAAGAAAACCTTAAAAAACAATGGATACGTGCCGATAGCGAAGCCGCGCACCAAGTTGCGGGCATTTGGGGTAAGCCGCTGCTTAAAGAAGCTAGCTTAATGGAATTGCTGCGCCGCCCTGAAGTGGATATTAAGCGCTTATTGGATTTTTTGCCGACCCAGGAAG
>CAIYOW010000086.1 GCA_903927955.1 uncultured Methylococcaceae bacterium
ATAGCCGTTCGTTGCCAGTTATTTTTCTTTTCAAATGAAACAGCCGTAGCAGCCCTGCTGTTTTTGTGGCTGACCCTATTGCTGTGATGGCTTACAGCGTATGGGCTGGGTTGATGGTGGATTGCCAGCGGCGAATCCACCCTACCCTATTTAGATTTTGGTGGCGCGGCGGCGTTCGGCAGACAAGAACAGGATGCCGGACAATAGGCCGATGCTGAGGCCAGCAAGGTTGGCATCGATTTCGGGCGCCCAAAATCCACCATAAGAATCAGTATTTATTTCAATCATTTCAGTTTGGCTAACCGCATTAAAAGTATACCCATCTAACGAATATACCCCACCAACTACGAGATTATTGCCTTGATAGGCGAAATCTGAATGGAAATAGGATTCTAAGCCATAGCCCCAGCCTAAGCCTGGGACGTAGATATCGCTGTAGGAGGGGGAGGAGTAACTTGAAGAAACATTACGTAAATACTCAAACCCTGCAGAACCAGAATTAGCAAGCAACACGCTGTCAGGGGTTTGCGCTACATATGATTGGCCGCCACTAAACAGACCCAAACTATCAATCGAAATCCAAGAGTTAAAATCTGAATACGATGTGACAGCCATCGCCCCCTGCGCAAACAACAACCCCGCAACCATCATTAATTTTTTCATTGTATCCACCTGCTATCAGTCAACTGTTAAAATTCCAAAGCCCTTGCAACCCGTTTTTGCCCATTAGTTACGCCCTAGTTCAGTAATTTTTTCTGCTCTAGAGCATAATTCCATTATACAAAGTCGAGGATTTGTTACAATAAAGCCAGACTTGTTATTTTACCCGCAGGATAGGTGTTATGCTTGTACATGAAAAAATACGGTTAGCCAGGCAGGTAAAAGGTTGGTCACAGGAAGAGACCGCCAGCAAGCTGGAGATGTCAGCCAATGGTTACGGCTGCATAGAACGCGGGGAAACCGATGTTAATCTATCAAGGCTTGAGCAAATCGCCGGATTGTTTGACATCAAGATGGCAGATTGGTTTGATGCCAGCGAAAAAAGCATACTCAATCAATCAGGCACGAATAATCAGCAATACACCTTGAATGTCAATTCCTATTCTCCCGACTATCTGCAATTAAAAGCCGAACTGGAAAAGCTGCAATTGATTGTGGAACGGCAAGAAAAAGAAATTGATTATCTGAAAGAGATTAATGCGTTGTTGAAAAATAACGGGCAATAAGCAGTAAGGCAATCTATGGCTATAGCGGTTGCAAACAAGCCATTTACCCAAGCTTCCGCCCAAGTGCTTTTGCGGATAGCATAACCGAATTTGACAGCTTATCCGCTGGACTGACGGGGGAACTTTAAAAAGCCATCTCCCAATGCCTTAATTGACTGACTGTTTAGGGCAGGCCCTGCTGCAGAAGCGTATCAAGATAGTCCTTGCTGGACTTTGGAGGATTTTTTAACGACCGCCTGTGTCGGGACACCGCATCCAATACTTTCGCCGGATTAAGATCAATTAGGTCGGAGATGAATTCGTCCGGATGCAAAGCTTCGGTATCGTATTTTACCAGTTCGCTAGCCGGAAAATCCTTTAAATTGAATGTCACAATAATACTGGCTTGACTGCGAATAGCGGCTGCAAGGACATGATTATCATTTTGATCAGGCAGTTGTAACGAAGGAATCAAGAACTGGTAGCCAGTCACCAAACAATCCCGCACACTGCCATCCATTAATTGGCGCGTCCGTTCCAGTTGCTCGCGTGTCAAGTCTTGGCGTACTTTCAGCACATTGCCAATCCACTCTTCGTGAATTTGGGCAGTCCATTTTGCCCGATAAAGATCGGTGAGTGCCAGATGCATCAGCAAATCACGCAAGGGTGCCGGATAAAGCACACATGCGTCATACACTACGGTGAAACCGGTCACTTAATAGCCCATATCAAGTTCTTGGGCCTGTGCCGCCAATGTATCTAAAGTTGCCAACCGTTCTGTATCGGCCTTAAGTTTGTAATCAACCAAATGTTGATAGCGCACACGACGATGGCTACCCACTTTATGAAAAGGAATCACGCCGCCATCAAGCAATTTAATCAGATAGGGTCGGGATACATTAAGCATGTCGGCAGCCTCTTGTGTGGTCAGTTGTGCATGTACCGGAATCATGCTGACTGCATTGCCTTGGGCCATTTCCGACAAAACATCAATCAACAGGCGAAAAGCGGCGGTGGGGATTCTTACTGCACCATGCTCCCCTGCTTGGTCAATCACGCGTATTGATTGGCTGGCTTCCTTACTGCTTAGGTACACCGCGAGCAATCTGCTGCTTTCCTTGGCCAGTAAAACGTCGGCCTCTGTTGGCAAATCCGGGCTTTTTTGGCTATTCATGATATTTTCTTTGTTAAGGATTGCTTGTCTGCATTAACAGGGTCTTTTTTGCATACTATATGTAAACGCAATAAATGAAACAAGCGAAATGAATTAACAAACCATGCCCCCACCCATTTTTACAGGCTACCCCTCACGCCGCCAAGTAGTCGTGCCATTGGGCGCATCTTCCAAAATAACCCCCGCCGCTTTCAAACTATCACGGATTTGGTCCGCCAAGGCCCAATCCTTGGCTTTTTTGGCGGCAATACGCGCTTGGATTTGCTGCTCGATGGCCTCATCGGCATCGCCTTGCAAAAAACTGTCGGCATCTGATTGCAGTATACCCAACAACCCGCCCAAATGCCGCAACGTCGCCGCCAATTGGGCGCATTGTTCGGCATCGCCAGCCGCTTTGGCAGTGTTCAGTTCACGCGCCAAATCAAACAGCACTGCCAAGGCTACCGGCGTGTTGAAATCATCATCCATGGCCTGTTTAAAGCGCCCTACATAGCCAAGGTCAATCGCTAGCCCCGTTGCCAATGCCAAACCGCGCAAAGCGGTGTAAAGCCGTGTCAGCGCGATACCTGCCTCATCCAGCTGTTCGTTGGAATAATTAAGCGGGCTGCGGTAGTGGCTCAATAAAATAAACAAACGCACCACTTCAGGTTGATAGGCTTTCAGCACTTCGCGCACGGTAAAGAAATTGCCCAAAGATTTGGACATTTTTTCTTCATTAACGCGGACAAAGCCATTGTGCATCCAGATATTGACAAATGTCTCGCCGGTCGCCCCTTCCGATTGGGCAATTTCGTTCTCGTGGTGCGGAAACTGCAAGTCCATGCCGCCACCGTGGATGTCAAAATGGTTGCCTAAACAACAGGTGGACATGGCGGAACATTCAATATGCCAACCCGGCCGCCCGTCACCCCAAGGTGAAGGCCAAGCCGGTTCGCCGGTTTTTGCCATTTTCCACAACACAAAATCCAGCGGGTTATGCTTGGCGTGGTCAATACCGACCCGCTCGCCCGCTTGTAAATCATCCAAATTTTTTCCGGACAATTGCCCGTAATGGGCAAATTTATTGACCGCATAAAACACATCGCCATTGCCGCCAACATAAGCCAAACCGTTACCAATCAGGGTTTCAATCATGGCAATAATGTCCGGTATGGATTGCGTGGCTTTCGGCTCAATATCCGGCGGCAGCACCGACAAGGCGCGTTCGTCTTCATGCATGGCAGCAATAAAGCGCTCGGTCAGGTCGGTGAAAGCTTCGCCGTTATCGTGGGCGCGTTGGATGATTTTGTCATCAATATCAGTGATATTACGGACGTAGGTCAAAGCATAGCCACTATGGCGCAAATGGCGCGCCACGGTGTCAAAAACCACCATCACGCGGGCATGGCCAATATGGCAATAATCGTAGACCGTCATGCCGCAGACATACATGCCGCACTGCCCGGGTATCCGTGGCTGGAACAGTTCTTTTTTGCGGGTCAGGGTGTTATAAATTTTTAACATAAATGCGGCAATAAGGGTGACGGTCATTAAGCGGGACAATGCCCAGCGGTAAATGCTAGCCAATTTACCAAGCGCGCACTTCTCTTTCAAGTGAAAAACACCTAAAATCTTCCGCTTGTCTCAACAACTATCAGGTAACCTTATATGCGTGCTCCCGTTTTGAGCCTACTTTTGCTGTTAACATCCACACTTTCTTTTGCCACGGAAAACAAAATGCCACAAACTGCCACCCAAGTTAAATTGACCACATCGATGGGCGCCATCGTGATTCAATTGAATACTGAAAAAGCGCCGCTTTCTTCTGCCAATTTCTTGACTTATGTCAACGAAGGCTTTTATGACGGCACTATTTTCCACCGCATCATCCCTGATTTTATGGCACAAGGCGGCGGTTTTGACACTGACTTCAAACAAAAATCCACCCACGCCGCCATTAAAAACGAAGCCGACAACGGTTTGCTTAACAAGCGCGGCACTATCGCTATGGCGCGCACCCCTAACCCTGATTCCGCCACCGCACAGTTTTTTATCAATTACAAAGACAATGCCTTTTTAAACTATACCAGCCCCACCCCCAATGGCTGGGGTTATGCGGTATTTGGTGAAGTGGTGCAAGGCATGGAAGTCGTCGATGCCATGGCCTTACAGCCTACCGGCAACAAAAATGGCCAGCAAGACGTGCCACAAACCAATATCGTGATTGAAAAGGCTGAAGTGGTCAAATAATGCCCGACTAGGCACGGAATTGCATAATACCGTGCCACAACCTGCCACCCGACCACCCCCTAGCCGAAACCAAGCCGACTGTGAAACAAGACATCCTGTTCATTTCAGACTTGCATCTGTCGTTAGACAAACCTGCCATTACCCGCCGCTTCCTGGCTTTTTTGCAGGGTCGCGCCCGGCAAGCCCAAGCGGTTTATATCCTCGGTGACTTGTTCGATGCTTGGGTAGGCGACGATGACTACACGCCTCCCAATAAGCGTATCCGCACTGCTCTTCGGCAGTTGACGCAAGCGGGCACACAGGTATATTTGCAACAAGGCAACCGGGATTTTTTGCTGGGCGGGCGGTTTTGCCAAGAGACCGGCATCACCTTGTTGGCTGATGAAGTGGTGATTGATTTGTTTGGCACCTCCACCTTGCTGATGCACGGTGATTTGCTGTGCAGCGATGACCTGCCCTACCAAGCTTTTCGGGTTAAGGCACACACACCGGAATGGCAGCAAAACATCTTGTCAAAGCCTTTGCTATTGCGCTTGCTGGCGGCGCGTTGGTATCGTCTGCGGAGTTTTTTCCATAAACGTAATACCCAGCAGGACATTATGGATGCCAACCCCGACACAGTCAGGCGCACTTTACAACGGCACGGCGTGACACGTTTGATACACGGGCACACCCACCGCCCCGCCGTGCATGATTTTAGTATCGACGGTCAACCGGCACAACGTTTTGTGCTGGCGGCCTGGCGAACAGAAGCGGGCGAGGTTTTGTGTTGGTCGGGCGAAAATTATAAAATTGAGATTATTTAGCGGCTTATATCTTTAGCTTAAGCACGCTGACTGGCCTTGATGCAGTACAGCCTGAAGCGGCACTTTTTATGTGTTGACTTTTTTGGCAAAATCATTAAATCTAGTCACTTGGCGCGGGGTGGTCTTGTATACAGGGATCATTACAAAATGCCAAAAATACTAATATTAGTCTTTTAAAATACACAAATCAGTTTTTTGTTGAAAAACAAAATACCAGGAGAATAAAAATATGAAGAAGCCTTTACAAAGTTGGTTGCTTGCTTCTAGTGTAGCCGTTTTATTAGCTGCGCCAGCAATTTCCACCGCCAACAGCGGTCTTGAGAAACTGACCCAAAACCCTGCCAACTGGGCCACTTGGGGCGGTGACTATGCAGGCACCCGTTACAGCGAATTGAACGAAATCAACACCAGCAACGTAAAAACTCTGCAACCAGCATGGTCTTTCTCCACTGGTGTGCTGCGCGGCCATGAAGGCGGCCCATTGGTTGTTGACGATGTACTTTACATCCACACCCCGTTCCCTAACACTGTTTACGCCATTGACCAAAGCACCCAATCCATCATTTGGGAATTCACCCCACAACAAGACGCTGAAGTCACCATCCCTGTGATGTGCTGCGACACGGTCAACCGTGGTTTGGCTTATGGCGACGGCAAAATCTTCTTGCAACAATCCAACACCGTGTTGACTGCATTGGATGCAAAAACCGGCAAACGCGTATGGAGCGTGCAAAACGGCGACCCAAAATTGGGCATGACCAACACCAACGCGCCTTTGGTTGTTAAAGACAAAGTACTGACCGGTATTTCCGGCGGTGAGTTTGGTGTACGCGGCTTCTTGGCGGCTTACGACATCAAAACCGGCAAACTGGCTTGGAAAGGCTACAGCATCGGCCCAGATAAAGACACTCTGATTGACCCTAAAAAAACCACCACTTGGGACAACGGTAAAGTGGCCCCTGTTGGCGCAAACTCTTCCACCAGCACTTGGGAAGGCGACCAATGGAAAATCGGCGGCGGCACCACTTGGGGCTGGTACAGCTATGACCCAAAATTAAACTTGGTCTATTACGGCTCAGGCAACCCTTCAACTTGGAACCCAGTACAACGTCCAGGCGACAACAAATGGTCTATGTCATTGTGGGCTCGTGACGCTGACACTGGTGCTGTAAAATGGGTTTACCAAATGACCCCACATGATGAGTGGGACTTTGACGGCATCAACGAAACCGTTTTGGTTGACCAAGAAGTAAAAGGCAAACTGCATAAAACTATCGTGCATTTTGACCGTAACGGCTTTGGCTACACCTTAGACCGCGAAACTGGCGAATTGCTGGTTGCTGAAAAATTCGACAAATCTGTCAACTGGGCAACCCATGTTGATATGAAAACAGGCCGTCCTGAAGTCGTATCAAAATACAGTACTGAACAAAACGGTGAAGATGTCAATACAACTGGCGCTTGCCCAGCTGCGTTAGGTTCTAAAAACCAACAACCGGTTTCTTACTCGCCACAAACTGGCTTGTTCTACATCTCAGGCAACCACCTGTGTATGGACTACGAACCATTTGAAGTCTCTTACACTGCTGGTCAACCTTATGTGGGCGCGACTTTGAGCATGATGCCAGCCGGTGCTGACGTTATCACAGGCAAGCCAGACGGTTCGACCAACTTGGGCCAATTCACCGCTTACGATGCTAAAACCGGCAAAATCGCTTGGTCCAACAAAGAGCAATTCTCTGTTTGGTCAGGTTCTGTTGCCACCGCTGGCGGCGTTGTTTTCTACGGCACATTGGAAGGCTACCTGAAAGCAGTTGATGCTAAAACCGGTAAAGAATTGTACAAATTCAAAACCCCATCAGGCATCATCGGCAACGTCAACACTTGGAAATACAAAGGCAAACAGTATGTCGGCGTATTGTCAGGTATCGGCGGCTGGGCTGGTATTGGTATTGCTGCCGGTCTGGATGACGGCACCGATGCATCAGGTTCAGAAGGCTTAGGTGCAGTAGGCGCTTACAGAAGTTTGAACTCTTACACCAAATTGGGCGGCACTTTGACAGTATTTGCCCTGCCTAACTAATCAATCTTGCATTGATCGGTTAATTTTGGTCAAAAAAGCCCCGGTTGCCAGCAACCGGGGCTTTTTTTTGCTCTGTAGTAGCCTGCCACACATTATCTAATCATGAAACAACGGGTAACCCTTACCTTTCTGCCTGCACTATTATGGCTAACAAGCCAAAGCTATGCCGATAGCGGCGAGCTTGACCAACCAGCCTCTGCATTGCCAGCCGAAACCCAAGTGACCGTCAGCGAGGCGGCACAGCAACTGGCAGGCATCCAAGCCAGCCCCGCCCAAGCCAGCCAACACCTGCAAGAAATTAACGGCTTCGGCAAAGCCATTGACCTGCAACCCTTGCTAAATATCCGCAACCGTCACAGGGAAGCGTTAAACGGGTTGCATTTGGCACAGGCAGCACTGAACACCGCCCAACAAGCATTGGACAGATACCAAGAGCTTTATGCCCACGGTGCCACCCCCTTGCACACCCTGCAAAACCAACAACTACAGTGGCAAAACGCCCGCCTTCAGAGCGACGCGGCGACGCTAAAACTACAAGCTATCCAAGCTGAAACCTTGCTGCATTGGGGCCCCGTGTTGGCAACCTGGATATTGACCGACCAGCCCAGCAAACTGGACGCTTTTTTAAACGGTCAGACCCTATTATTGCAAGTGAGCTTGCCGACCAAGCACAACCCTGCCGTAGCCCCAACCGTTATTTTTGTCGAAGCATCGGGCGAACGCAGCAAGGCACAACGTGCCAGCCTTATTGCAAGAACGCCACAAAACGACCCAAACGACCAAGGCAGCAATTATTTTTATCAAACCAGTGGGCAGACCATTCGGGCGGGCATGAGGGTCAGTGTATGGATGCCAGATGATAACCAGCAAGCAAAAGGGGTCAGCATTCCTGCATCGGCATTGCTCTGGTCGCAACAACAAGCCTTGGTCTATATCAAAGTAGCCCCAGCATTGTTCCGGCAACAACCCATCAACCACTACACCGCCATTAATGGTGGTTATTTTGTCACCGAAGCGATTAAAGCGGGTGAAGCCGTAGTGACCACTGGCGCGCAAATGCTCTTGTCGGAACAGCTAAAACAGCACAACCCTAAACAAGATGACGACTGAACGCCATCACATCAACGCCTCAATGACGGTAGGGTGGACACGCTGTTTGTGTGCACCAGAAACTGGAGCGATTAGCCGCAACATCCTGGCTATTGCCCAGTTAGCACAGATAGATTATTATCGCTAAGCAAAGACTAATGCAGCGCAAGCCCTAAGCCATCACCCTTGCCGAGAACCACCCTAACCACGTCCACCCCCATATAACGGGCTTTTTAAAAAACGACCCACCTTGATGGAACAATTCATACTCTTTGGCACCGCCGCCTGTCATCTATGTGAACAGGCGCAGCAAATTGTGCAGTCATTGCCGCTAGACCCTGCCAAGTTTGCCGTAAGCGCCGTGGATATTGCTGACCATCCGCAATGGCAGCCGCGCTACGCCACCAGAATCCCGGTTTTGTACCACCCCGCAACCCAGAACGAATTGGGCTGGCCATTTAGCCTTGCCCAAGCCAATGCATTTATCATAAAGGAACTTACCGATGACTGAACAGTACCGGACAGAACAAGACAGTATGGGCGCATTACAAGTGCCCGCAACCGCGCTTTACGCCGCCCAGACGCAACGCGCCATTGACAATTTCCCGATCAGCGGCCTGACCATGCCCGCCAGTTTTATCAAAACCGTAGCTCTGATAAAAAAAACCGCCGCCATCGTCAACCGTGATTTAGGGGAAATGGAAGCAAGTGTAGCCGAGGCCATTATCGCCGCCGCCGACCAAATCATTACTGGCCGACATGCCGATCAATTCCCGATTGACGTGTTCCAAACCGGTTCCGGCACCAGCACCAATATGAATGTCAATGAAGTGTTGGCTAACCTTGCTTCTGCCCATTTAGGCAAACCTGTCAGTGCCAATGATGATGTCAATAGAGGTCAAAGCAGCAATGATGTGATACCCACAGCTATTCATGTGAGTGCTGCCATTGGCTGCCAGCAGCAATTGCTGCCCGCCCTGCACCACCTTGCCGACACCATCGGGCAAAAAGCAGCCGCCTTGGATAATATCACCAAAACAGGCCGCACCCATTTGATGGATGCCATGCCGGTACGGATGAGCCAAGAGCTCGGCGGCTGGGCCTTACAAATCCGCAATGGCATAGACCGCATTAACGCATGTTTGCCACGGGTTTATAAACTGGCCCAAGGCGGTACAGCGGTTGGCACCGGCATTAACGCCCATCCCCAATTTGCCATCCAGTTCGCGCAAGCCCTCAGCACCGAAACAGGCCTGCCGTTTACCCCCAACGCGTCTTTTTTTGAAAGCCTCAGCTGCCAAGATGCTATTGTCGAATTGTCCGGCCAGCTAAAAGTGATCGCGGTCAGCCTGATGAAAATAGCCAATGATTTGCGCTGGATGAACAGCGGCCCGCTGGCGGGTTTAGGCGAGCTGGAATTGCCCGCCCTGCAACCCGGCAGCAGCATTATGCCGGGTAAAGTCAACCCCGTGATTCCAGAAGCCACCGCTATGGTTGCCGCACAAGTGATAGGTAACGATGCCACCATTACCCTAGCCGGCCAATCCGGTTCATTCCAACTGAATGTGATGCTGCCCATCATTGCTTACAATATCCTACAAAGCATCGATATTTTGGGCAATGTAAGCAATGTACTGGCTGATAAGGCGATAGCGGGCTTTACCGTTAGGCAAGACAATTTACAAAATGCCCTGGCAAGAAACCCGATCTTGGTAACGGCCCTAAACCCCATCATCGGCTATGCAAAAGCCGCCGAAGTGGCTAAAAGCGCTTATAAACAAAATCGGCCAATTATTGAAGTCGCGGCGGAAATGACAGAATTAAGCCTTGAAGAATTGGCACACTTGCTGGATCCCGCACAATTGACGCAAGGGGGTATCGGCGGTTAGGCTTAACCCTGAGCGACAACAGCACCCCGACACTGGCTTTAAGTGTACGTTGTCACTTCTGCTGGGGATTGTGGCAATACCTTAATCGATGTACTGTAGGGAGAAGCAACGGCCTTTTCTGAAATACTGGAAGTCAATTTGAAAGACTTAGTCACTAAAGATGACTTACAACGCGAAATGCAGACTATGGAACAGCGTTTAATCATTAAGCTGGGCGCAATGATGGCATTGTCTATCGGCATCGTGGCCGTCTTGGTCAAGCTGTTATAGAAATCATTAGGGTGCAATATCGCTGGCACAAATGGACAGCATATACGCACCCTAATGAAGCGCATTCAAGCGATAGGCGACTTTAAAACACGCTTATATTGTTTACCTTAATGGGCATCATCATGATGCCATTCAGGCAACATCACAATACTGTTAGGGTTTAGCCCTAAGTTCTTCAAGGTATCCACCGACGTTTTCTTTTCCATTTTCACCAGATCAACCACTGTAATAGAACCGTCGTTCATATCCGGCAAGTTCAAAAAACTATTCTGCACAAAGGCGTAATGTTCATCCGGTGAAAAAACAACATGGTGCGCCCCACCTGCGGTAGGGATTGATTTTAGCAATTTGGGTTGGGTGGGCTTGCTGATGTCAAACACATTAAGCGCGCCCGGATTAGCCGTAGTGACAAACAAGCGGTCATGTTTGTGGTTAAAATAAATTTCCAGCGGCACACCTTGTTTAATCAACGAAAAATCGTAAAGCTGATGGAATTTAAAACTGTCATCTTGTTTATCCCAAACACCCGCCCACAGCATCCCGCCAAACATCGTGTTGACATACACCGTGGCAGGGTTTGCCCCCGGCAAAAATACCGCTTCCACAGGCGCAACACCGGAAGGCGAGGGTTTGTCCGATAATTTATGGGTGGACAACACCTTGCCAGTGCTTGCTTGCAATACCGCGACGGTTTCGCCAGCCCCGCCCAAATCGGCGGGACGCACCGTACTGGTGACGACGATGCGGTCAATATCATCTTGCAAGCCAATACCATGCGGGTAGCTGATAAAAGCGCCGTTGCCGCCCGCTTCCGGTGCGGCAACGGTTTTTAGGGCGGCATCACTTTGAGCATCCCCGACAATCACATTGCTGGAACCCATGCAAGTCAAATACCAGAACTTGCCATCTTTGGAAAAGGCCAAATCTTCCGCCACTTGGCAATCCGGCACCGCCACCGTTTTAAGCCGGTAGGGAAATTGCTTCATATCCATCACTTGTAGCGGGTTACTGCCTAAAGCGGTCAAATAAGCTTTGCTGGCATCGCGGTTATAGAAAAAATGGTGCGCCACCAAATCCGGCGGCAAAGGAATGTCAACCAGCATATTACGGAAAGTTGCCGAACTGGGGTCCACGTCGATAATAGCAATACCTTCGCGGCGCGGAGTAACGTTGGGTTTGCTTTCATAATTAAGCATTGCCAATATTTCGGCATGTGCCAACGGGCTTATCAAGCCCGACACCAATAGCAGTGATTGTAGCGTTTTTTTAATGCTCATTTTAAGCCCTTAAGGTTAGTTATTATGCTTCAGCCGTGGTGGGGTCAATCCTGGTTTTAATTTGCGCGATACGGTTCGCTGGAAAGCCGCCTTGTTCAGCATGAACCTTCACCGTAGCCTCATCAGGGGCAATATACACACAATAGACCTTATCCTCAGTCACATAGCTTTCCACCCATTGGATTTGCGGCCCCATAGCGTTAAGCACAGCGCATGATTTTTGCGATATGGCTTGTAAATCAGTAGCGGTTAAAGAACCCGCCCCTGGAATTTCACGTTCAATTATAAATTTTGGCATTGTCTGGTTTCCTTTTATTATTATAAATACGACCGGTCATCTTGATTTTTAATCATACCATCAAACTCTGAAATATTCACCCAATAAACTTTCGCAACATTGCTTTAAAGGGATTGAAGATTGCTCTATTTTCATACGCAACAGCACACCCTGCCAAGTATTGACCAGCAAATCCGCCATTTCTTGGGCGGATTTGTCGGTACGCACCGTACCTTCTTGTTGTGCGCGGCTTAATCCTGTTTGCAACACATCACGGTATTGCCTGACCGCCACCCGCAACGCCTGGCTGATGGCTTCGTCAGAATCACCCACCTCCCCCATTAAATTGCCCAGCAAGCAACCACCTTTAAAAACGTTACCTTCAAGTGCTGCAATCAGTTCGGCAAAATACTGGTTAATGGCGGTCAGGGCATCCAAATCGGGATTCTGTAAATGCGCTTCCAGTTGCCGTATGAAGGGTTCAATATAATGCTGTATCACCTCGACAGCAAACACCTCTTTACTGTCAAAATAGTTATAAAACGAACCCTTGGGGATTTGCACAGCGGCCAAAATTTCCTTAAGGCCGCTGCCGTGATAGCCCTTATCGGTCAGCAGGCTCACCCCCTGATCGAGTAAATTGCTGATGTTAGTTTGTTTTTGGGTGCGCGAAACCATAGCGTACACTAGCCCGCCAAATGAACAACCCGACCTTCCGCCGAAGCTTGCAAAGCCGCCACAACAAGCTTGCAATTGGCCCTAGCATCTTCCAAGGATAACAAAGGCGCGTGGTCGTTCAGTACACAATCGCTGAAATGCTCAATTTCCAGACAAAAATGGTTGGCGGCGGGCAAGCGTTCTTCACACTGCTGACCGCTTTCTGTCCACCAAGAAATAATCGGCACGTCGCCCGGCAACTGCCAAACTACATGGCATTTAATACCGCCCTGAGTGCCGATAATTTCATATTCGCAACGCCGCGCCCGCTCAAAGCTGAAATCGAATTGGGCAAATTTACCATCGCCAAAATCAATAATACCGCTGCTGGCAATGTCCGCACCGCTTTCGGCATACTTAGCAAAAGCCGTCACCGACACCGGGGGTTGTTGGAAAATCATCCGTGCCGAATGGATGGCATAACAACCAATATCCCATAACGCACCGCCGCCACGTTCGGAAGTTTCCGCTAAGCGGTAGAGCCGAGCCGGGCGCATCATAAACGAATAGCTGGCCCGCACTGAACGCACCTCACCGATCAGGCCGGATTGCAGCAACGCCATCACCCGCGCATGTTGCGGATGGAAACGGTACATAAAACCCTCCATTACCTTCACCTGATGGTCAGCAGCCGCTTGCTCAATCCGCCCAATATCCGCCACCGACAAAGCCATCGGTTTTTCACACAACACATGCTTGCCGTGGGCGATGGCGCGTAACGTCCACTCAACATGCTCATGGTTAGCCAGCGGCACATACACCGCTTCAACCGACGGATCGGTCAATAAGTCTTCCAGCTGGTCATAGCATTTGGCGGCCTGTTGCTTGGGCGCGTATTTCGCCAGCGTTTCTGCCGCTGCGCCGGGCCGTCGGCTGGCAATCGCCACCAAATTGGCGTTAGCCGCTTCCATAATGGCGGGCATCAAGCGTTCATTAATGCGCGCTGCCCCCAAAATGCCCCAATTGAGTTTTTTTTCGCTTGCCATTTATGACCCTAACAGTGACTAGCCACTTAAAAAGTGGCCTTATAGAAAATAAAAAATCCCCCGTCCATGCCAAAAACACCCAGCATAAACGGAGGATTACCGGTACAAGCCAAATCCAGAATGGTTTTATTCTAAATTGGCATGCCTTTCCCGCATAATTTCTTCGGGAATGTTTTTATCATGGATCAAATGCGAAATATAAGATTCCAAGAAGAACAAAGTGGACAATTCAAACACCGTGCCCATAGGCATCCCTTCCACCTTGCCGTATTGTTCCGGTACGCCAATCTGTAGCACATTATCAGCCATGCCACCAATAGTAGAATCACCTTTGGCTGAAATCAGCACAATATCGGCACGCACTTCTTGGGCGCGTTTAGTGAAGGCAATCAACTGTTCAGTTTCACCCGAACCGGAGATGATAACCAGCAAATCACCACGTTTGATGCTTGGGGTGACAATTTCGCCCACCACACTGACGCTATAACCGCTGTGCATCAGACGCATGGCAAAAAACTTGGCAATCAGGCCCGAACGCCCCGCACCGGTGACAAAAACACGCTTGGCACTGTCCAGCTTGCGGGTCAGCACCACCGGATAGTAATCGCTGGTTTGCGATAAAACATCGTGGATTTTACCAATCACTTTCTGTTGGTGGGTATTTTTCCCATCGGCAATATCGCGGATTTTTTTCGCCGCTTCGGCAGGGCATGGCGCACCATAAATGGCGGCACCCACCACAATGATATTAGCGCCCGCTTCCACCACTTGTTTGACGGTGGAAGGTCTGATGCCACCCGCCACAGAAATACGCATATTCAGACCTAAGTCGGCTATCGCCTGCAAATCAGCAAATGGTGTTTGCCCCGCCGCTTGGGCATCTAAACCCGTATGGACACCGATGATATGCGCACCCAATCGAGCCGCCTCGCGGGCACAGGCCAATTTATCGGGTACGTTGATCAGGTCTATTTGTGCTTCCGCCTTATGGGCTTTGGCCGCTTTAATGACACCCTCTATAGTTGCCAAACCGGACACGCCCAATACCGTGCAAATATCCGCACCGGCGGCATAAAACGGCGTGGCCTCGTATTCGCCAGCATCCATTGTTTTCAGGTCAACCAATATTAACTTTTCGGGGAATTTGGCCCGCAAAGCCTTAACAATGTCCACGCCGTTATGCTTGATACACGGCGTGCCGACTTCAAAAATATCAATAAAAGGTGCGGCTTTTTCAGCAAGGCCAAGGGTTTGTTCAAAATCCAACGAATCCAATGCCAACTGTATCAATGCTCTTGCCATGTTTAATACCTCAAGAATTTATAGTGTAGTTGTTATCAATCCCTGAACTGTAAAACAGCCCGCCCCAGATGTCAATTAGCGAAGCTCGCTGGTATGCCCCGTTAGCCGAGTTGAAATTTTTGCCACTTCCATAAGGTATCGCAGTGCTTTGTTCACCGCTTCATCGTTTGGCAAAGCTTTGGCTATATCTAGCTCAAGAAGTTAGTTGCGATTCGTGCAGATATAAAGAGTTATGTAGCCCGTATGCAGCGTAGCCGCAATACGGGACAACCGTGCCACGCAGCCCCAGATTCCGCTTCGCTTCATCCAGGCTACCTCACTAACTAACTGATTGTTAAACAAACACATCCTCTGACCGTAGTCGAAGGGAAACGACCGTATCCCGACCACTTTGCTTGCATTCAGCTAACGCATATTAGCCAAACTCAGTAAAATCATCAATTTCCTGATAAGTGTTAGGAATATCATCATAACTGCCAAAACTGTCATTCAGCGCCTGCACCAAACTTTTGGTTTTTTCATCAAGCTTGTGCAATTGTGCTTTGGTTTTTTTGTTCCAACCAGCCGGTTCGGTGAACGGCAACAACATACGCAGAGGGGTCAGGCTTTTTTCAAACAGACCCGCCAAATCCTCCATAATACCCAACTCCAGTTGCCGCTCTTTAAGCTTCGCCACAATAAGCTTTGCCTGTAACCGGCTACCCAACAAATGCACCGGCACCATCACCCCTATCAACACCGCCAAAGCAATAGGGCCAATAACAGGGTCAATCAACACATCCACTATGCCGGTTTCAATTTCGGCAAAAATCAACAATGCCGAAATCAAAGCCAGCACCAGCAGGCTAGAAATATTCACCCGGTCTTTCCATTGCACCAGCGCATTCCTAACCTCAGCCACTACCACAAACTCAATATCTTCAATATTTTTTTCCAAGGCATCCAACACCCGATAAGAACGGTCATTGCCCACATCGGTCAGGCGCATGTCAATTTCTGTCAAATGGCTAGTGTCTTGAAACTTGTTATTTTGCGGGTTGGGCAATACCATGTATTGGCCTGAATTGATGCCCAGCCCCGCCAGCTTGCGTTGCCAGCTTGAGATGACTTCACTTTTATTGATCGGGGTCATAAAAGCGGGCGGCTCTTCAATCAGATAAACAAACTTACTGCTGTCCTGATTGTCGATGATAATTTGGGTAAACTCTTCCACCAAAGGCGCGTGGGTATCAAACACATCGGCAAAAACCAACACCAAATCAGAATGGTCCACCACATAACGGGTAAGCAGAGTAGTCACAGGCGTTATCGGTGTCGCCGCCATATTGGGCGCGTCGATAAACAGCTTGCCTTTAAGTGGCGTGCTGTTCAGGGTTTTAAGCTCCAAATAGGAATTGATACGCTTGCCCTCGCCTTTTTGCTGCTGCTCAATCTTACGGCTAATTTGGTAAAAGGGATAACGGATATCCACATCCAGCGCTGAGCCCGGCAAGGTGGCAGTGTTAGCTTGGCTATTTTGCAGCAATACAGTGAACTTATGGTTAGATGGCTGGATACCCGCCAGCAGATGCTCCGTACCGAGGACATTATTGATAAACCGCGATTTGGCAGTTGAGTTGCCGCCTATCAAACTGATGACGGGCCACCAAGTATTTTTTGCAGCGGTGGTTTCATCGTTTTGAATCAGGCCAAGATCAAATTCAAGCTGGTCCAATTGGTGGAAAACTTTTGATGCTTTTAACAAGACGGGGTTATCATGGGCAAAATGTTTTTCAAGGTTTAGCAAATATTTGCTGACTGTTTTATCGGTCATCAGATAGGCCTCGTTTTGTTGAATTGTTATTGTTTCGAGAGGGTAAAGTATACACTGACTAGGCTTGAATCCTAAAAAATTAGGACTGCTCCGGTCAGGATATGGCGGGCTAGCCACAGCTACTTTACCCGCCGCCACACCCCCCATTTTGATTGGCTGGATTAGCTTTGTTTATCTTGCGCGTAACCACACTACTTTTTTTTATACCCCTGTTGGCATCATGCCGCGTTCTGGGCGGTGCGGGACTGGCCGGAAATGGGCGGCCCGGGCAATCGTTTTCCGAGTATGCGGAAAACGTGTTCCGCCTTGAAAACCGCTTGACCAGCGAAGTTATGATGTTGTCCGACACCGATGGCACTGCTAATCTGCCCGCCATTGTGCAGGCGGAACAGCGTATGCATCAAGCTTGCCAAGCACTGAACGACTATGCCACACAGAAAACGGAAGGGCGGGGAGTCGGGATATGGCTGCCCATAAGGGCCAGACAATCTGCCGTTGCGTGCGAAAACGCCGCCAAAACCCTGCAAGCCGCCTTGGCAGAGCCTTAACTTAAACTCTCAGTGGCGACCTATTGTAGGGCCACCCCCCAACAAACCACCCGTGTGGGCGGGGCGACGCCATCCATGACCCGGCCCCAGATGATTGGCGCGCTTAGGCGTTATTGTCCCCATCAGGCAATACATTCAGGCTAAAGCTGTAATCATCATGATCCCACTCGCACTTGTTTAAAATCGCTTGCGGAATCTTTTTTACGGTCAGGTTGCGGAAGGCATCGGTATCGGCCATAAACGCCTTGCAGCAAATCAGCAAGGTGGCGCTGTTGCCGACCGCTTCACTCATCACCTTAAGCTGTTCGTGGCCCAAGCTGCCGGTGGTGACATAGATAAAATCGCTTTCTGTACTGTGTCCGTGCCGCCAAAAATGGCTTTGGCTGGGCGCGTACTGAAAACCCATGTGCTTGCACATCGCCTCGCTGAGCATTTCGGCATTGTAAGCCTTGTTGATGACCCAATTGCCCCAACTGTCTTTTTTCAGCAGGGAAGGCGCCAGGCGGAAATAGCGGAAACCACCGCCCCCTTGCCAATTGACCGCCTTGCTGATGCCGCCCGGGTCCGCCCCGTCGATGACTTTTTTCAGCCGTGGCACAATATGGGTATGGCAATGCTCGCCCAGCTCGACCATTATCCAGCGGCGGCCCATTTTGTGGGCCACCGCGCCGGTGGTGCCGGAACCGGCAAAGGAATCTAGGACTAGATCGTTGGGGTTGGTGGCGATTTCAAGAATGCGTTGAATTAAGCTTTCTGGCTTAGGTGTTGCAAAAGGATCGGTTTTGTTAAATGAGATAACTTCTCTTTTTGCAGTTTGATTATTGCCAACCTCTTCATGTCTCCAAACAGTTGTTGGTACAGTGCCACCTCGCACTTTATCTG
>CAIYOW010000087.1 GCA_903927955.1 uncultured Methylococcaceae bacterium
AAAGTATTTTAGTGAAGATGATGAAGGCTATTGATGAAGACAAACCAAAAATCGGTGATGGTTTTGCCCTTGATGTGTTGATGCGGTTTTGACGTCCATCAACAATAAAACTCCCAGGCATTGAGGTTGCGGATTCTGTGAATACCAATCAACTAGAAAACTCAGGCGGTGTTTTTTCTACACCCAGTTGATTTTGAGTACCATTAAATTCCAAAAAAAATTTAATGGTACCGAGGGTCGGAGTCGAACCGACACGATGTCACCATCACCGGATTTTGAATCCGGCGCGTCTACCAGTTCCGCCACCCCGGCAAAGTCAGAATAGTATATAGGATTGGAGAAATTTCGCAAGCTTTTTTTAGTGAAAGGAGGCCGTTAAACTGATACTATGGGCGGCTATGAAAAAAATTGATTTTAATTATATTTTATCTGATGCTTTGATAGCGCAACGGCCTTTGCCAAACCGCAATGCTAGCAGGTTGTTATGTGTTGACCGCAGCACGGGGCAGTTGCTGGATAGGCATTTTGTTGATTTCATCGATCTGATTGATGCCAAAGATATTGTGGTGTTTAACGATACCAAGGTGATGGCGGCGCGGCTGTTTGGCAACAAAGCCAGTGGCGGCAAGGTGGAGGTGTTGATCGAGCGTATTCAAGATGATTATCGGGCAATTGCCCATGTCAAGGCCAGCAAAACGCCCAAACCGGGTTCGCTGATTAGTTTTGAGCAAGGTTTTCAGTGTGAGGTCTTGGGCAGGGCGGGTGATCTGTTCCAAGTGCGCTTTTTGGGCGATACCAGCATTGCACAGATATTGGCGCAAATTGGCCATATCCCGTTGCCGCCCTATATTGAAAGGCAAGATGATGGTGCTGATTGGGAGCGTTATCAGACGGTGTTCGCCAAACAGGCGGGGGCGGTGGCGGCACCCACAGCGGGGCTGCATTTTGACGGGGCAATGATGGACAAGATTGCCGCGAAGGGGGCAAGTACCGCTTTTGTCACGCTGCATGTTGGTAGCGGTACTTTTCAGCCGGTACGCACAGATGATATAACTCAGCATATCATGCACAAAGAATATTTTGCGGTCAGTGCGGTGACAGTCCAAGCCATACAAGCGGCGAGAAGCCGGGGCGGGCGGGTCATTGCCATTGGCACGACGGCGGTCAGGGCGTTGGAATCTGCTTCGGTCAGCGGACAGTTGCAAGCGGGTTATGGCGAGACTGACTTGTTCATTACGCCGGGTTATGTATTCAAGTCTGTTGATGCGCTGCTGACTAATTTCCATTTGCCCGAATCAACATTGCTGATGTTGGTGTCGGCTTTTGCCGGATACCAGCCCATAAAAGAGGCGTACCAACACGCCATAGCGCAATCGTACCGTTTCTTCAGTTATGGTGACGCGATGTTTCTGGCTGATTTTTAAGGCTTGCGTGTGGGTTTTGTGTAGTGCCAGAACCCACACGGCTCGGGTTTTTCTTGTTACGGCTTGCAATTAAGCCAACGCTTATCTGCGTAGCCCACGGATGTTGCTTTTCGCGCCGCGCATCATGTTGGTCATGTTGCCACCTTTCATTTTTTTCATCATTTTTTGCATCATCAGAAACTGTTTGAGCAGACGGTTGACATCTTGTAATTCTTGTCCGCTACCTAAGGCAATGCGTTTTTTTCGGTTGCCTTTTATCAAATCGGGGTGGCGCCGTTCTTGCGGGGTCATAGAGCAGATCACGGCAATTTGCCGTGCCAGCATTTTGTCGTTGATTTGGTCTTTCATTTCTTGTGGCACACTTTTTATGCCTGGCAGTTTGTCCAGCATGGCACCGATGCCACCCATTGATTGCATTTGTTGCAATTGATCGCGGAAATCTTCAAAATCAAAACTTTTGCCTTTTTGGATTTTGCGTACCAGTTTATCGGCTTTTTCTTTATCAACCTTGCGTTCAATGTCTTCAATCAGACTGAGCATGTCGCCCATGTCCAAAATGCGCGAGGCGAGCCGGTCAGGATGGAACGCTTCCAATGCGTCGGTTTTTTCGCCCATACCGATAAATTTGATCGGTTTGCCGGTGATGTGCCGGATAGACAAGGCCGCCCCGCCGCGCGCGTCGCCGTCGGCCTTGGTTAAAATAACCCCAGTCAAGGGCAGTGCGTCATTAAAGGCTTTGGCGGTGATGGCGGCATCCTGGCCGGTCATGCTGTCCACTACAAACAAAGTTTCGATGGGGTTTATGGCGGCATGAAGGGCTTTGATTTCGCCCATCATGTCATCATCAATATGCAAGCGGCCGGCGGTGTCAATAATGATGACATCCAAGAATTTGCGTTTGGCCGATTCTATGGCGTTGACGGCAATGTCAACCGGTTGTTGGCTGATGTCGCTGGGGAAAAAATCCAATGACAGGTCATTGGCCAAGGTTTCCAATTGCTTGATGGCGGCAGGGCGATAAACGTCGGCACTGACCACACCGACTTTTTTCTTTTGGTTTTCTTTTAGCCAGCGGCCCAATTTGGCGACCGTGGTGGTTTTACCGGCACCTTGCAGACCGGCCATTAAAATTACGGCAGGGGGTACGGCTTTTAAGTTTAGGCCCTCATTGGCCTCGCCCATCACCTTGACCAATTCCGCTTGCACCAATTTTATCATGGCTTGGCCTGGGGTCAGGCTGCTTTGCACTTCTTGACCCAATGCCCCTTGTTTGACGCTTTCGATAAAATCGTTGACCACCGGCAGTGCCACATCGGCTTCCAATAAGGCCATACGCACTTCGCGAAGGGTGTCTTTGATATTGTCTTCGGTCAGGCGTGCTTGGCCTTTGAGTTTTTTTAGGGTGCTGCTGAGTCGGTCGGTTAAGTTGTCAAACATGGCTGCGATAGGGTGATATTTAAGTTAAAAGATAGGCTGTATGCAGGCCACTTTGCTGTCATTGGCTATAAAGTCAAGCGATGGGCGGGTGTCGATCAGGGAATCGGCACGGGTCGTAAAAAGGCCGCACTAGAACCGTTAAACGTGATAGTTTAACATAGGCTAGTTTGTCTTGCACTGGCTGAAAAGCCGCGCTTTGCAATTGGCTGTGCTGTTGCGCCAGTTTGCCAACGAACTTAGGAATTGCTTGGGCGGTGGTTATTAAAATGCCTGAAATGCTATTATAAGCTTATGATAGATTAAATAATATTGTTTACCAATATGTTGATATTGCTATGATGACCAGTCACTTGATTGCCCTGCTATCTGTTTGTTGTTATTTGGCTGCAGCCGGATGGCTGTTGCGGCAACTGCATGACTATAAGCACAGTATGACCCCAATAGCGTTGGCGTGGGGTGCGGTTATCTTCCAGCTTGTTTATTTCATCCTCAACGGTCAGCAATACAATGGTTTTAATTTTGGCTTCTTTAACACCGGCGCACTGATTGCCATGATTGTTGCTGTGCTGCTGCTGTTGGCAAGCCTGAACAAGCCGGTGGAAAAATTGGGCATAGCGGTGTTTCCGATAGCGGCGGTTATGTTGGGGTTGGAGGTGTGGTTGGGTCAGCAGACGGCTCATTTTCCCCATTATGGGCCGGCGATGGACACGCATATTCTGACTTCGATGATTGCTTTCAGTTTGCTTAATATTGCCGCCTTGCAAGCGGTGTTGCTGGCGATTCAGGACAAACAAATAAAAAGCCATGCGCCTAAGCCCTTTATGCGCTCGTTGCCGTCGTTGCAGGCGATGGAATCCTTAATGTTCCAGATGTTGACCACAGGGCTGGTGTTTTTGACCGTGTCGTTAGCGAGTGGGGTTATTTTTATTGAGGATTTGTTTGCCCAACATTTGGTGCATAAGACGGTGTTGTCGTTGTTGGCATGGTTGATTTTCAGCAGTTTGTTGGTGGGGCGCAGGCTGTATGGCTGGCGCGGCAAAACCGCCATTAAGTGGACACTGACCGGATTTGCGCTGTTGATGCTGGCTTATTTTGGTTCCAAGCTGGTGTTGGAGCTGATATTGCACCGTTCAAGCTAATCTGTGGCAACATAGCATTGAATATTTGCAGGATTTAAATCTCTGTAGGTGCGAATACATTTGCTCTGAGGCAATTCGCACCTAATACTGAAACGGACAAGCCATTAAATGGGCTAAAACTATTGCTCTTCGGGTCTGGCTTTTTCGTCAGACGCGGAAATGAGCGAGGTGTAACATTCCACCAAACTTTCGGCGTAGTTGTTGTGGGCATCACTCAGTTCTTTAGCCGAGCCAAAATCGTTGCGTAGCACCTCCAGTTCCTTTTTGGGGTCTTGCGCCTTTGACAAGTTGAGCATTTTGGCATAATTGCGGTAGGCCGTCATTCTGGCGGGGTCGAGCGCAAAGGCACCAGGCATGTTACCGGAGCTGGTTTCCACCACGCATTTTGCTATTTGTTCGGGGTCTAGCTTGTAGTCTTTGATATCTTGTTCTTTTTGCATTTGCTCAAGAACGGCTTGTTGGTATTGGTTTTTGTCAGCACAAGCCGTTAGCATCAGGGCAGGCAAGGCAATCAACAGCAGTTTTTTCATTTTATTCACTCGACAGGTTTTTTACTGGGGTTCAAGATAACATTATACGCAGCTTAGGCAATAGCGATAAGTGCTGTGTGTTGCCAGCCGTTTTTTTACCCAATCAGCAACCCCCGCCAAGACGCAATAACAGGCTGGGTTGTCAATTTATGCCAATATAAAGTGATGAGTTTTGAAGGTAATCCAGCTAGATTATAGTCGCCTGCAATTTTTAAGGCATGGTAATAATTACTTGACTAAAAATAGCAAGTTGCTATTATCAGCTCGAAAAATAAATGCCAATGCTGTTTATGAAGGCCAAACCGGAGAGGTATAGCATGAATAATAATAAAAAATTAAAAATTGAGTGGCTACAATCCCATAAAACAATAATCAGCTGCTTTCCGTTTAGCTTAGCTTCGCTACTAACCACCTTATTTCTGCTGACTGTAACGTCTCCTTCATTCGCAGCAGTGACTGATTTAACCAGTGGTGTAAGCAATCAACCCGCAAATTGCCCTACTGGCTACACTAATACCGGATTCACCTGCTTTCGGCCTGCCGACACCCAATCAAACGGTGGCTCGACCGTTGCCAATTGCCCATCAGGTTACACTAACACCGGCCTGACCTGTTTTCGGCCTGCCGCCACCCAATCAAACGGCGGCTCGACCGTTGCCAATTGCCCGTCAGGCTACACCAACACCGGCCTGACCTGTCTTCGTCCTGCCGACACCCAATCAAACGGTGGCTCAACCGTTGCCAATTGCCCGTCAGGTTACACCAACACCGGCCTGACCTGCTTCCGAGGTGTCAGCACAACCGGATGTTCAACTTCCTCGTTTGGCTGGTGCACTAGCTGCCCTGCCGGATATTCTAAGGCGGGCTTATTTTGCGCACGCGGTGCCAGTACCTTGGGCGAGAGTTTTATGACGTGTGCTGCGGGTCAATTTGAATCAGCTGGACGCTGCTTTCATAATTGTCCGTCAGGTTACACCAACACTGGGGTAAGCTGCTACCGTGGCCCCGATACCTTGGGTGAAAGTGCTATGACCTGCGCGGCCGGAACCTTTTATTCAACTGGACGCTGTTATCTTCCTTGCCCAAGCGGTTACACCAACACAGGTGTGAGCTGTTACCGTGGCCCCGATACCTTGGGTGAAAGTGCCATGTCTTGTCCGACCGGTCAATTTGAATCAGTCGGACGCTGTTATCTTCCTTGCCCAACCGGTTATACCAACACAGGGGTCAGCTGCTACCGGGGGCCCGATACCTTGGACGCAAGTGCCATGTCATGCCCCAGCAATCAGTTGTTGATCAACGTACTGATTGGCGGCCGTTGTTTTAATGCCAATTCGGCTAGTATCAATGGTTCAACGCCACGGCCATTTTGGGTTTACGGGCACAATCCAAACACCGAAACTGACGTAGCTGCCGCACTTGCCAGCGGTGCAAATGCCCTTGAACCAGACGTAATGGTGCTGCCTACTGGTGCCTATAACTTGGCCGATTCAAAAGCTGACCCCACTGGTTTGGTGGTTTACCACGACAATGTTCGAATCACTACCCGTATGCCGATGACTTTAAGTAGTTATATGGACATGGTGCGCAGCTACGCCCTGAAATACCCAAAACTGTCGTTGTTGGCTATCGATATCAAGTCGCCGGTGGTGACCCGTGGTGATTATGGGGCCGAAATAGTGAACACGGTACACAACCATCTGCTCCATACCGGTCAATCTGATGAGATAAAACTTAATATAATCTATAGTGTAGGCACAACAACGGATTCCAGTATTTTCGCTAAAATGGTGCCACTGCTTTTGAGCAACGAAGGCATACAAATAGATGGTGAAAACAGTCCGACCACCATGGTAAAAAACTTTAGCACTGCCTACGGCCCTAAACAGCAGAATTTTGCATTTGGCGATGGGACTCTGGATGCCAATCTAAGTGGTATAGGCCCTAATACACTGACCGCAATAGAAAGTGCTGCTTATCTACGGGCCGACTCCGGCCTGCCAAAGACGTCCTATGCTTATTCTATTAATGAATTGGTCGCCATGGAAGAATATATCACCACCGGCGTGGATGCGATCATCACCGACAACGTACCCATGCTGGTCAACCTTGTCAATAATAGGTCTGATATCAGGTTGGCGAGTCGCACCGACAACCCTTTCACACCATTAAATCAGGCTTATGCTTTAAAAGTCGTGACCGCTAACGTCGCCGGTGCCGGAACTGATGCTATGTTGACATTTACGCTAACCGGCTGCAAAGGATCAGCCACCACGAAGGTTGATGCTTCACGCATGGGTCGCATGGAACAAGGTAAAACCAATTATGTGGTGTTGCCTAGTATTGATTTGGGGGTCTTGACTCAATTAACGGTGAGCCGTGACGATTCAGGCAACAGTCCTGATTGGAATCTTAGTCAAGTTGCCATTAGCAGCAACCAATTGAACCATAGCACCAATCATTATCAATATGCCTATTTCAATAAAGTTATATCAACAACCGGTCAAACTGCATCTATAGGTAACTTGCCTTGCAAATAAATTGACTGGTTAAACAATAGGTGTTGCCAATCAGAACGGGTGGGGTTTGCCGTTAGGCAGTCCTGCATCAGCAATGCCAATGCGGTTGGGTGTTGCTGCTGTTTGATGTGATTGGTGCTTTTCAAGCAACGGGGGCGGGGTGGTAAAAGCTTATGGAGTCCGCATTACGGCAATGGCTTTAAGAACACCCAACTAGCCGCCTGCTAACCCAATCAGCAACGCCCGCAAGCGCATTTGCCAACAAGCCAACCGGATCATTTTCCCGAGGGCATAAAATGAAAAAATCGTTGGTGTTTTGATTTTGTTGGGGTTCGTTCCTTACCCCAACCTACGAGCTAACATCGAGGAAACCGCAGGGATTCCGACGGGCATAGCCCCCGACATCGAGGCACAGATTAACCGCCGCCGCAACCGCAAGCCGCCGCCCGATAATTTGGCGGGGTAAACCACGACAGAGAACTTTATTAAGTTGTTATTTTCAGTCTAATCATAATCTTACCGATCTAAAAAGATATATGAAAACTTCCATAGTTTGCCGCTTCGCCCTTTTGCTATTGCTGGTTACAGGTATTGCCAACCCGATAAAAGCGTTTTCTGCCAATGCTCAAGATAATCTGTGGGTTGTTGCTTTCAGTAGCCCTAACTGTGATCTTTCATGGAATACATATTTTGCGTCACCCGGTGCAGCGGCTGCCGTGGCTTCTCAAAAATGGAATGAATCCCTTAAGTTTTATTCTATTAGAACAGACGGCTTTGGCGGATACAATATTTTATATTTTTATAACGCAGTTCCACCCGGTCAGTGTGCTTTAGTTGTAGGATATTACGGTTCTGGCTATGGGAAAGTTTGTCCTGACGGTAGCTATGTTGAAGACGGAGTTCTTTGTACGCCCGCCGACCCTACTAATCTTGGCGATCCCGGCGGCTCTTGTCCGTCATGTAGCGAAGGCAACCCTATCAATGCCGCTATCGGCAATAAGTTTCAGATGGAAACCGATTATATCGGTTCACCTAACACCCATTTAGAATTACGTCGTTACTACAATAGCCAAGACTCTTCCGGTTCGGCGTTTGGTATAAAATGGCACAGCACCTATCATCGAGGCTTAAGCCAACCCGACAGCTCAACCGTTAAAGTAACCCGTGCCGACGGGCGGGTAAATACGTTTACTTCTGTTTCCGGTGCTTGGAAATCCAACCCTGATGTTACCGCACAGCTAACCGACGTTAGCGTGAACGGAACACAAACAGGTTGGAAACTGGTAACCGAAAACGATAACAGCGAGGCTTACAGTTTAGACGGGCGTTTGCTTTCGATCACCGAACGCAACGGACTTGTTACTAACCTTACTTATGACGCAAGTAACAATTTAACCCAAGTGACCGGGCCGTTTGGGCATGTCCTCAGTTTTGTCTATGACAGTTATGGCCATGTTACCCAAGCAATTAGACCGGACGGAAAATCATATACATATGGTTATGATAATCGGCATAAAATAGTTCAGGGTGTCGGTTACTTGACTGGTACCGGACAGATAGGAAAAAGCTACCGATATACCAACCTGTCATTCCCCGACATGGTTACAGGCGAATCCCTGACCGGAATCAGGGACGAGAACGGCAATTATTTTGCGACGTTTACTTACGACACCGACGGTCACGCCCTTTCCAGCTCCCACGCCGGAGGAGTCGAGCAAACCACCCTTACCTATAATGCCGACGGCACGACCACCGCAACCGATGCAAAAGGTAACAGCCATATTTACGGCTTTACCACCCAATTCGGCAAAGTTAAGCCGACCAAGATTAGCGGAACGCCCTGCCCAAGCTGCGGCGGTCAAGCATTCACCTACGATGCTAACGGATTCCTTGCAAGCCGTACCGACTGGAACGGCAACATTACAAAATAC
>CAIYOW010000088.1 GCA_903927955.1 uncultured Methylococcaceae bacterium
TCCATAACGGTAATCCATAGCCCCCCCCTACTTTTCAACTCAGGGCAATATCATACGTCAAAAAATCATAGATAAATCTGACCGACTAAAAGTCGGTGGTTTTAACCTTACTACGGACTAATAAAAGAGGAAGACGTTACCTCACCCCACATTTTATTTGTTGGGCTTCGTTCCTTTTATGGCCTTGGGCGCATCCACACCTACCTGCTATAGAAAACACTGCAAACCCTTCGGCAAAAAGCCGGACAGCTAATGTCCGGCATCCAATACCCTTTAGCGGGCGTTTCGCAGTGCGGCAATACGTTCTTCAAGGGGCGGGTGGCTCATGAACAGCTTCATAGCACCGCCGCCATTAATGCCGAAAGCCGCCAATTGGCCCGGCAGGGCTTGACCTTCATGGGCGCGTTGCAAAGAATGCAAGGCGGCAATCATTTTATCGCGACCGGCTAGTTTTGCGCCGCCAGCATCGGCACGGAATTCGCGGCGGCGTGAATACCACATCACTAGCATGGAAGCCAATATGCCCAAAGCGATTTGCGCCACCATTTGGGTGATGTAGTAGCCCGGGCCATAGCCGCGTTCGGTTTTAAACACAGCGCGATCCACCACATAGCCAATCACGCTGGCGAAAAAGTAGACAAAGGTATTGACCACACCTTGCATCAGAGCCATAGTGACCATGTCGCCGTTGGCAACGTGGGTGATTTCATGACCGATGACCGCTTCCACCTCATCGGCATTCATGCTGTGCAACAAGCCAGTGCTGACGGCAACCAAGGCATGGTTTTTGTCCATGCCAGTGGCAAAAGCATTGGGTTCGGGGGCGGTAAAAATGCCCACTTCCGGCATCCCAATGCCAGCTTGGCGCGCCATTCTGCTGACCGCATCCAGCAACCATTGCTCTTCACGGCTCTGGGCCTGACCGATGACTTGCACGCCCATGGCTCGTTTGGCAGTCCATTTGGACATTGCCAGCGAAATGAAAGAGCCGGTCATGCCGATAATGGCGGACACCAGCAGCAAGCTGTTAAGGTCAATGTTTATGCCTTGCGCGTCCAGTGTGCTTTTAACGCCCAGTAAATTGAAAATGACAGTCACGACAACCAATACCGCAGCATTAGTTGCCAAAAAAAGGAGTATACGCATCATGGGGAATGTCCTGTGTTTGGTTAAGGTAGCTCTTATATGGGGACTTAATTGTTAAAGTCAATTCATTGTTTATGAGTGTGTTGTGCGTTTAAAGTTTAATGTGGCTTTGTAATAAATACAAAAATTTATGGGTGCAGGGTGGGTTCGCCATCAATCGTAGCAAACGGCTCTGGTTTATGCTGTTTGACATGGTTCTCACCCAGCAGCATATACACCGCCGGCACTACAAACAACGTGAACAAAGTGCCAATGGCAATGCCCGTGGCAATCACCAGCCCCATATTAAAACGTGATACCGCACCGGCACCGGTCGCCATAATCAATGGCAACACACCCAGCACCATCGCTGCAGTGGTCATCAGGATGGGCCGCAAACGTATTTCTGCAGCCGCTTCAATGGCGGCGCGCTTGCTTAAGCCCTCTTTTTGCTTGTTGTTCGCAAATTCAACAATCAAAATGCCGTGCTTACTGATAAGCCCCATCAAGGTGACTAAGCCCACTTCGGTGTAAATATTCAGTGTAGCGCCACCAATCCCTAAAGCAATGAAGGCCAAGGCCCCGGCAATTGACATAGGCACCGACACCAAAATAATGAGCGGGTCGCGGAAACTTTCAAATTGTGCAGCCAAGGCCAAGAAAATGATGATCAAGGCCAGCAAAAAGGTAAATACAAAGCCACTGGACTCTTGCACCAACTGCCGCGATTGCCCGCCGTAATCAATCGAATAACTGGGTGGCAACACTTGTTTGCCGACGGCTTGCAGCGTGTCCAAGGCATCCCCCAAGGTGACGCCAGGGAACATCACCCCAGAAATGATGGCGGCATTAGTTTCTTGGAAATGGTTCAGCGAACGCGGCACAGTGTGCATACTGACGCTAGCAATAGTGGATAGCGGCACACTAGCACCGTCCGCAGTATGGATATAATAATTCGCCAACTGGTCGGGGTTGAGCCGTGAACGTTGCTGTATTTGCGGGATGACCTTATAAGAACGCCCATCCATGCTGAAATAATTGACATAACCTCCGCCCAGCATCGACGCTAACGAAGCACCCACATCCTGCATAGACAAACCCAACAGCGCCGCCTTGTCACGATCAATATCCACATGCGCTTGCGGTTGGTCGTATTTTAGATCGCTGTCCAGAAACATGAACATGCCCGTTTTTTGCGCAGCTTGGATAAATTGCTGGGTCATGCCGTACATATCGGCATAAGAGTCAGTGGAACCAATGACAAATTGCACAGGCAAGCCACTACTGCCTGGTAGCGGCGGTGGCTGAAAGGCCGCCACGCGGAAACCGGCAATCTGGTTCAAGTCCGCTTGAATAAGCGGCATCAGTTGGCTGGCAGTGCGGGTGCGCTCGCTCCACGGCGTCAATACGGTGCCACCAATCGACTGTCCGGGCATGTTCAATTGGAAAACATGGTCATTTTCAGGATTTTTGATGAATTTTTGGAAAACTTCGTTGGCGTAAATCAGCCGTTGCTCTAGAGTTGCATCAGGGGCGGCAGTGGCCATGGTGATGATAACGCCTTGGTCTTCTTGCGGGGCCAGCTCGCTGTTGGAAGCACTGTACAGAAAATAAATACTGCCCAAAATAATCGCCGCAAACACAGCAGTGACGGGTAAATAGTTAAGCGAATGGTGCAAGGTTTTATGGTAACCGCGTTGCAGCGCAAAGACGCGGCGGTCAATAAAGTCAACCATCCGCTCTTCCCAACCGCTGCGGTCTTGTTCATGTGCCTTCAGCAAGCGCGAACACATCATGGGCGATAAGGTCAGCGCGACTATCGCCGATATGGTTACGGCGCCCACCACGGTAAAGGCAAATTCTGAGAACAAGGCCCCTGTCAAGCCGCCCTGAAAGCCCACTGGCACATAGACGGCAACCAACACGATAGTCATGGCGATAATCGGGCCGGTCAACTCGCGGGCCGCCAAAAGAGCGGCAGGAATAGGCTTCATTCCGTCTTCAAGATGGCGGTTGATGTTTTCGACCACAATAATGGCATCATCGACAACCAAGCCAATGGACAGCACCAAGGCCAGCAAGGTCAGCAAATTGATGGAGAAACCAAACATCAGCATCATGGTGAATGTGCCGATCAATGACAAAGGAATGGCAATCACCGGAATCAGCACCGAACGGGGCGAACCTAAAAAGGCAAACACCACCAAGGTGACAATCACCAAAGCCTCCAGTAGTGTATGCACCACTTCATGAATGGAGCTGTCGACAAATTTGGTGGAATCGTAAACAATTTCGCCGGTGATGCCTTGCGGCAATTGGCTCTGGATGCTGGGCATCAAATCATGCACTCTAGCCATCACTTCCAGCAAATTGGCCCCCGGGGCAATCTGCAAGCCAATATAAACGGCCTTGTTGCCATCAAAACTCACACTGGTTTCATAATCATCCGCGCCCAAGGTGACTTTTGCCACATCTTTCAGGCGGATAATCGCGCCACTTTGTTGCTTGACAATCAGATTGGCAAACTCTTCCACGCTATGCAGGCTGGTTGAAGCAGTCAGATTGACTTGCACGGCCTGGCCTTTGGTTGTCCCTAATCCGGCAATGTAGTCATTTTTTGCCAAGGCGGTGCTAACGTCGGTGGCGGTCAGCCCATAACCCGCCAGTTTGTCAGGGTCTAACCAGGCGCGTAGCGAAAAATACTTGCTGCCCAACAACTCCGCCGTTTGGATACCTTCAACCGATTGCAACCTGGGCTGCACGGCACGGATCAGATAATCAGTAATATTATTGGCTGCCAAAACATCGCTGGAAAAACCGATATACATAGCATCAATGCTCTCACCAATTTTTATCGTCAGTACAGGACGTTGCGATTCTGGCGGCAACTGGTTAAGTATCGCGTTTACTTTGGCATTGATTTCTGTCAATGCCTTGTTAGGGTCAAAATTCAGGCGCAGGTTGGCGGTGATGGTGCTAAGGCTGTTTTGGCTAGTGGAGGTGATGTAATCAATGCCGTTGGCTTGGGCAATCATATTTTCCAAAGGCGTGGTGATAAAACCCGCCACAATGTCCGGATCCGCGCCGTAATAAGCCGTGGTGATGGTGATGACCGCATTTTCGGTACGCGGATATTGCAACACCGGCAAACTGGCTAGGGCACGCACCCCTAGCACCAGCAACATCAGGCTAATAACAGTCGATAAAACAGGTCGGCGTATAAAAATATCGGTTAAATTCATGGCGGCGAGTGCAGTTTGAGATTGGGCGGTTGCCTTAGTTTATTCGGTTGTACCCAAGGACGCTAGTAGTTACCGGCACCTGTCCAATGGGCTGACGGGGCTACGGCATATTAACATACTATCTATTGGCCGCTGTTGCTCGCGCCAATGGGCATTTTTACCGCGATTGCCCTGAATGGGCAGGAAAACCTAATTTTCCATATCCCTATAGGCATCTCGAAAAACAGCCCATTTATGGGCATTTAAATCAATCGGGTAGCGTTTAGGGCATTTGAATTAGGAGATTTTTATAACTTCGGCGCACTGTACAAGTTTTGTTCAGCTATGTATTGACAAGACGCCGTTCGGCGGGTAAGTTCGTTTTAACCAGATTGATTGTTTCTTTTTCAAATGGTTTCAGACCTCATCAAACTTTGTGGAAATTTCTTGGTTATAAGGATGTGCCAAGAACAACAGTCCTCCTCTATAGATCCCTCTCGTGCTTTACTTAGGGGAGGGATTTTTTTTATCTCTCGACAGGGCCGGTAAAATGAAGAATACTGCTTTAAAAATTATGCTCGGCGTTAAATATATCATCGCTGCAAACTTTTATATTGCCGTCATTGTTCTGATAGGTGGTTGCCTATTATCCGTCATGGGCGGTTCAATATTCGAATTTAACCAAGAATTGTACGGCGCACTCGACAACAACCTGCAGATGATGATGGTCTATTTGGCGATGACAGAAGCCGTGGTTGTCGGCTATAGCCTGTACACCAAAAACCATCAGTTAATGGTGGCAGTTGGTTTTTTCCTGATACTTATGGTCGGTTCATTGGAATTTTATGGCGAAATCAACAGCATTGCCATTGACACCCAGTTATATCCCTTTTTTCTTTATACCGGCCTATCGCATATCGTATTTGGCTTTTTTGTTACAGCCAACCCAACGCAATCGGTCGAAACGCCTTCTGGCAATGCACACACCTAACCGAAGCATCATGAATTTTGGCATAAATTATAAACTGATCGCCGCTTGGCTAATGGGCGCGCTATTAACGGCTTGTTCCTACCAGGCACCAGAAGGCATAGCCGTGGTGGATGGCTTTGATGCCAACCGTTACACCGGCACCTGGTATGAAATCGCCCGCTTGGACAACCGCTTTGAACAAGGGCTGGAGAAAGTATCCGCCACCTATTCCTTAAACGGCGAGGGCGGCCTTGATGTACTCAATAAAGGCTGGGCGACCGCCTCTGGCGAATGGAAAAAAGCCGAAGGCCATGCTTATTTTGTAGGCTCACCAGACAAAGGCAGCCTAAAAGTGTCATTTTTCGGCCCTTTTTATGGTGGATATCACATTATCGCCTTGGATAAGCAAAATTACCGCTATGTCATGCTGACAGGATCGGACAAAAGCTATTTCTGGATATTGTCGCGCAGCAAAACCTTGCCCAAGGAAATTTTGGACAGTCTGCTGGCGCAAGCCCAACAGCAAGGTTTCGCCACCGACAAACTGATATTTGTAAAGCAAGATTAGCGGCTGGCAATGCCTACAGGCAGCCAACCACGCCGATCAATCCTTGGGAGGCACATAGCCCTCGGGCATCACATCATTGCCTTCAAACAAAAACTTATGCCGCTCATCCGCCAAAAATGCCCGGGCTTTCGGGTCGAAGCTGGCCAATTTATATTCATTAATCAACATAGTTTGCCTGCCTAGCCAGTTTTGCCAAGCCTGTTTGGATACGTTTTCAAAAATTTCCACGCCTTTTTCGCCAGGAAACGGCGGCTCATCCAAGCCTTCCGCAGCAATCCCCAGTTTCACACAGTTCACTTGCCTAGCCATGGTCATCCTCGTCATTAATTTGTTGTAACAATTGCGTAATGGGTGCCGCCAAAGCCAGCCCTTTACCTAGCCCAATGTTATACCAGAGCATTTGCCGTACATCCATCACATTATCTGTAAGGTTTTGTGCATCCACCAGCAACGTACTGTAGTCCAAATGGAAATGCGAAAAAGTATGGCGCTTGCTGGGCAACAACTGTTGCTGGCTGACAGTCATGTGCTGGCTCACACACCACGCCATAGCCGATTCGGCATCAGCAAATTCCGGTAGGCTCCATAAGCCACCCCATATCCCAACGGGTGGTCTTTTTTCCAACAACACCTCATTTAAAGAATTGCGTAACATTAAAAAGGTAATCTGTCTGCTAGGAATGGTCTTGGCTGGCTTAGGCGATGGGTAATCGCTGACCCGCCCTAACAACCATGCTTGGCAGCTGTCCTGCAACGGACACGCCGGACAGTTTGGTTTGCTCCGTGTACACAGCGTAGCACCCAAATCCATAATGGCTTGTGTGTAATCGGCAACACGTTCACTCGGGGTAAGGAAGGCACTCACCGCCCATAACTGTTTGCTGGTCTGGCTACTACCGGGCCAACCGGCAATGGCCTGGTGACGGCTTAGCACCCGCTTGACATTGCCATCCAAAATAGGATGGCTGTTGTTGAAGGCAATGCTTAGGATAGCGCCCGCCGTTGACAAACCAATGCCCGGCAAGGCCGTTAAATCCGCCAAGGTATCAGGAAAGCGGCCTTGAGCCATCATCAGTTGCGCGGCCTTGTGCAAATTACGGGCGCGGGCGTAATAACCTAACCCCGCCCAATATTGCAGCACCTCGTCAACAGGTGCTTGTGCCAGGCTAGGTAGGTCAGGGAAGCGTGCCACGAAGGCATTAAAATAAGGGATGACCGTCGCCACTTGGGTTTGCTGTAGCATAGTTTCCGACAGCCAAACCCGATACGGTGTGACCGGGTTCTGCCAAGGCAGGTTTTTTCTGCCATAACAGTCAAACCAGGTCAATAATTTATCTTGAAAATCGTTTGGTTGCATAGCTTTATCAGACAGAAAACAGTAGCCACGATGCTGGTTTTTTTTGCCAAAACCAACAGAGTGGCAAGTGCGGACAAACAGCCCTTGTTATAAAAAATATCGCCATTATGAACAATAACTTTAAAGAGCTTGAACAATTTGAAGCGGTGATGGAACTGTTTGGCAACCGCGCCCAAACCCACATTATCGACCACGTCCACCACAAAGGCTGCTCCTTTCCCATACATTGCCTGACGCTTGGCTCCCAAGCACCGGATGTGCCCGTGCTGGCCTTCATTGGTGGTGTGCATGGTTTGGAGAAAATCGGCTCGGAAGTCATTCTGTCTTACCTGCAAACACTGGCGCACTTGCTGGATTGGGATGAAGAACTGGCCGCCCGCCTAGAAAAATCCCGGCTAGTGTTCGTGCCGATAATCAATCCCGTGGGCGTGTACTTAGGCACCCGCTCCAATGGCAATGGCGTTGATTTAATGCGTAACTCACCGGTGGAAGGGGAAGGCGCCACCAAGCTGTATAGCGGGCAACGCATCAGCCAACATTTGCCGTGGTATCGTGGCAACCATAGCGAAATGGAAAAAGAATCGCAAGCCCTGTGCAGTGTGATTGAAACGCAGCTGTTTCCCGCGCCCGTGTCCATTGCCCTTGACCTGCATTCCGGCTTTGGCATCCGTGACCGCCTCTGGTTCCCTTATGCTTCCCGCAAAACCCCATGCCCGTACATTGCCGAAGCTATGGCCTTAAAACAGCGCTTCGACCGCTGTTACCGCTACCACGTTTACCGCATAGAACCCATGTGCCAAGAATACGTCATTAACGGCGATTTGTGGGATCACCTGCTCGATAACTTTACCGAACAATTTGGCAACGAAAAAGTATTTTTACCGCTAACATTGGAAATGGGTTCTTGGCTATGGCTAAGAAAAAATCCTACCCATTTATTTTCACGCTACGGACTGTTCCACCCACTATTACCACACCGCCAACAGCGCGTGTTCCGTCGGCACTTTATGCTGTTCGATTTTTTGCATCGCAGCTTGTTATATCCTAAAGATTGGGCTAATTTAGACAGCCAACAAAAAGCAGCGCATCATCAGCAAGCGATGGGGTTATGGTATGGACAATAGGCAATTAGGGCAAAACTGGCTGTTATTGCGTGGACTGGCACGCGAACCGGCACACTGGGGCGACTTTACCGGCACTTTACAGGCCGCATTTCCCCATGCGCGAATCACAACTTTGGCTCTGCCCGGCACTGGCGAACATCACCAACAGGCCAGCCCTAGCAGCATTGGCGAGCTATGCGAATTTGTCCGCCAGCAAGCATCCCTGCAAGGCTTATTAGAACAGCCTGTGACATTTTTTGCCTTATCACTGGGTGCTATGGTGGCATGGGAATGGCTGCAACGCTACCCTCAAGATTGCAGCGGCGCGGCACTGATCAGCACCAGTTTTGCCGGACTAAGCCCGTTCTATCACCGCCTACGCTGGCAAAGCTATGGGCAGATTGCTGCCATTTTACGGGAGCGCGATATTTACCAACGGGAAAAGAAAATATTGCAACTGGTGAATAACAATCGCGAACGCGACGACCTTATTGCCGGGCAATGGGCCGACATCCACCAACAACGTCCCATAAGCCCGCAAACCGCCTACCGGCAAATGCTGGCGGCAGCCAGCTACCGACCCGGCAAAAACAAACCTGGCCCGCCCGTGTTGTTGATTAATGCCCAAGGCGACCGCTTAGTATCGCCAAAATGCTCAGTTGCCATTGCCAAAAAATGGCAACTACCCTTAAAAACTCACCCTTGGGCGGGGCATGATTTGACTGTGGATGATGGAGCGTGGGCGGTTGATGCGTTGCGTGAGTGGGTAGGGGAGTAAAAAAGATCGAAAAACAGTGCCTCAAGCACTTGTGCAAAAGCTTGCTGGCCTTGTCAGCAGTCTTCATGCCACTCGCATTTTAATGTAAAAAAGCCTGCCTACCCTCTTATCTTTTTCGCGTGCTTGTCTTTTAAACAGCATCCACCATACACATTGATAACCACCCATGAACAAACAAATCTACCCGCTACTGATCGCGCAATTCCTATCGGCATTTGGCGACAATGCCATTTTGTTTACCGTTATCGCCATTGTCATGCACACGGCACAGCTTGCCAGCTGGTATGTGCCTGCTTTGCAAAGCGTGTTTCTGGTATCTTTTGTTGTTATTGCGCCGTGGGCGGGCGGGTTTGCCGACCATTACCCCAAAGCACGAATCTTGCTGGTTGCTAATCTTATCAAGGCATTAGGGGCAAGCTTGTTACTGTTAAACGTAGAGCCGTTAGTGGCCTATTGCATTGTTGGCTTGGGGGCAGCATTGTACAGCCCTGCCAAATACGGCATTTTGCCAGAGCTGGCCGGACACGCGTTTCTGATGAAAGCCAATAGCTGGATTGAAGGCTCGACTATTGCGGCGATTCTGTTGGGGATGCTGGTGGGGGCTAAAGTCGCGGACTATTCAACCGACTGGGCACTGGTGGGCAGCTTGGTGCTGTTCGGTATTTCTGCATTGGCGACCTTGGCCTTGCCGGCCCAACCGGCCAACACCCGCCCGAAAGGCTCGCAAGCCAAGTTGTTCGCGCAACAAATAGGCTTGTTCTTCGCTACGCCAAGATCATTTTTTGCCATTTTAGGCGGCTCTTTGTTTTGGGCTTCGGCGGCCACCTTGCGGGTTATTTTGGTGGCATGGGCGCCATCGGTGTTGCTGCTAAAAAACACCAGTGAAATAGCAGAGTTAACGCTGTTTTTGGCGATAGGCATTATTATTGGTTCGGTCATGGTGCCGGGGCTGATCCCTTTGGAGCATTTGCGGCGCGCCCGCATCCCGGCTTATTTGATGGCGCTGGCTATTGTGGCATTGGGCTTCACCGCCTCGCTATGGCCGGCCCGTGGGGTGTTGCTGTTGATAGGAATGCTGGGCGGCCTGTTTATTGTGCCGATCAATGCCGCGTTACAGGAACAAGGTCAGCAGAGTATTGGCAGTGGCAGCGCAGTGGCTTTACAAGGCTTTTTTCAAAACCTGGCCATGTTGTTGGCAGTGGGCGGCTACACTATTGCCGCCGCGCAACAGGTCAGTCCGGTACACGCTCTATGGGGCTTAGGTGGGCTGGTGTTGATGGCGATGTTTGCGGTGTCGGCAAAATTGCCCGCCAACCAATAACCCTGCCCCGCTAATCGTCAATACCCAACTCTTTGATCTTACCGGTCAATGTATTCCTGCCATAACCCAATTATTTTTGGCATAAAGCGGCAAGCCTGATAAATCAACACCTTATTTGTGTCATGCATCGGGGTCAAAAATAGTTATGATAATTGGATATGCAAGGGTATCAAAATATTAGTGTTTGGGTGTTTATGGGTGGAGGGGGTGTCATTGTCACCAATTCCCGGATTCCGCTTAGCTTCTTCTGGCTACCTTGCCTTTTGTTGGACAGATAACGCAAACATATAACTTGGGTTGTTTGGGGTTCGTTCCTTCGCTGAAAATCTTGGAAGCGGAACGAAGAGAAGCGAAGATTTTTAGTCCCCGATAGCCATAGGGCCGGGCGGGTTGCCGTAGCATAGCGGAGGCAACCTGCAAGGCATCCCGAACTGGCGTAAAGTCATGTGGAACCGCCGTTCCGGTCCCCTTGTTGGGCCGGAACCAGGTGACGCGGA
>CAIYOW010000089.1 GCA_903927955.1 uncultured Methylococcaceae bacterium
GTCGGTGAATGGCAATTCGGCCTGTGCCATGCTGGTCGGGGCATCGGCACGGTACGAGAGGGTTTTGTCTTCCAACAAAATGCGCGGCTCCAAACGCGGGCGCTTGTCCTTGCCAATCCACGTCAGTTCCAGTTTTTGTTTTTTATTCATGTTGTCTTAAGGCAATACATTAAAAGTGTTGTTCATCAAAGCGTAGGAAAGCGTAGGGTGGATTCGCCGCCAGGCAATCCACCACCACAAAGCCGCCGTGCCATAAGGCAATACGGCTTTCATCAGTTCCGTAGTTCCGTAGGTCGGGTTAGCGAAGCGTAACCCGACACACAGGCTTTAGTGTCCGTCCCCCTCGGCTAACACTTAGGGGTCAAAACCGTATTTTGCGGCGGCTTGCTGGTATCCAAATCTGGATAATCCTCCGTAAAATGCAAGCCACGGCTTTCTTTACGCAATAAAGCACAACGGATAATCAGCTCGGCAACAATCGCTAAATTACGCAATTCCAGCAAATCGCTCGTGACGCGAAAATTGCCATAATATTCTGCAATTTCACTTTTCAGCAATTCCACACGGCTTAAGGCGCGGTGCAAACGCTTGTCACTTCTGACAATACCGACATAATCCCACATAAAACGCCGCAGCTCATCCCAGTTATGCGCCACCACCACCTCATCATTTGAGTCAGTCACTTGCGATTCATCCCATTCGGGTATCGCAGGCGGTTTAGCAATGCCGGGCAAGCGCTGCAAAATATCGGTGCTGGCCCTATCGGCAAACACCAAACACTCCAATAAAGAATTGCTGGCCATGCGGTTGGCGCCATGCAAGCCGGTGCTGGCCACCTCGCCAATCGCATAGAGATTGGCAATATCGGTGCGCGCATAACTGTCCGTCAGCACACCGCCACAGGTGTAATGGGCCGACGGCACCACCGGAATAGCTTGCTTAGTGATGTCAATACCATACTTAAGGCACTTCTTATAAATGGTCGGAAAGTGTTCCAGAATAAATGGCGCGGGCTGATGGCTAATATCCAAATAAACACAATCAATGCCACGTTTTTTCATTTCATGGTCAATGGCGCGGGCGACAATATCACGCGGAGCCAGTTCCGCCCGCGCATCAAAACGCTGGATAAACGGTGTGCCGTCAGGCAACACCAGCTTGCCGCCCTCCCCCCTGACCGCCTCGCTGATAAGAAAAGATTTGGCATTCGGATGAAACAGGCAAGTGGGATGGAACTGCATAAATTCCATATTGCTGATCCGGCAACCCGCCCGCCACGCCAAGGCAATGCCATCACCGGTGGCGCTTTGCGGATTAGTGCTGTATAAGTAAACCTTACTGGCCCCGCCGGTAGCCAGCACCACCACGCGCGCCGTCATCGCCTTAACCTGCTGATTTTGGCTATCCAGCACATAAGCACCGACTATTTTTTTGCCCGCTGCGCCATTGTCTGCAGTAACCAGCTCCACCACATTATGGTTTTCAAGCAGTTGGATATTGGCGTGTTCGCGGGCCCGCTCAATCAGCGACATTGACACGGCTTTGCCAGTGGCATCGGCAGTGTGGACAATGCGCCGGTGCGAATGCCCGCCCTCTTGGTTAAGATGCAGGACTTTCTCACCGGTTGTGGTAATTTCTTCGGTGAACGCGACACCTTGCTGTTGTAGCCAGTCAATGGAACTTTTGCCATGCGTGACTGTCAGACGGACGATGTCCGGATTGCATAAGCCAGCGCCAGCATCCAACGTGTCTTCAATATGAGACTCGATGGAATCATCCGCATCAAACACAGCGGAAATGCCGCCTTGGGCATAATAGGTGCTGCCCGCTGTTAAGGCGAACTTAGACAACACGGCAATGCTGATGGCATGGTCGGCCAGTTTTAACGCCAGCCCTAAACCAGCCCCACCACTGCCAATAATCAGGACATCATAATCGTTATTATTCGAACGGTTCATACGCTGAAAAAAAAATGGATAGACACAAAAAATAGCGGGTAGATATATGCCCTCTGTTTGGCGATAATAGCCCGGCCGTAGGGGCAATGACAAGCCAATGCATCAATACTGTCATATTACAATTCAACCGTCCACTCAAACGCACATATCCGTAGTGAATAGCCAAGCCAAGCCAAGAGAACAAGTAGACCAAGAATTGGTGCTGCGCGTACAGCGAGGGGACAAAAAAGCGTTTGATTTGCTTGTCATTAAATATCAGCATAAAATAATCCAACTGGTTAACCGCTACGTTAAAGACCCCAGCGAAGCCCAAGATGTGGCGCAAGAAACCTTCATTAAAGCCTATAAGGCATTGGCAAGCTTTAGGGGGGGCTCTGCCTTTTACACTTGGCTGTACCGTATTGCCATTAACACCGCAAAAAATTATGTAATTAGCCAATCACACAGGTCACCCTATTATAAGTTAGCGATAACCGATGAGGAACATTTGGAAAACCTAACCGCGTTACAAGAACCAGTAACGCCAGAACGGCATCTTATGAACGATGAGTTGCTGGAAGCCCTTAAATTGACACTGGACAATTTGCCCGATGACATGCGCATCGCCTTAATGTTAAGGGAATTTGAAGGCCTGAGTTACGAAGAGATTGCTGCGACCATGTCATGCCCGGTCGGCACAGTCCGATCGCGTATTTTTAGGGCACGCGAAACAATTGACCAGAAACTAAGCGCTTTTCTGGACTAATATATATATGAATGTAAACAACATAATGGTGATTTTAAATGACTGAAGAGTCAAAGCAAAAAATTTCCCAATTGGTTGATGGCAGCCTCAACACCGACGAAGCCCTCGGCCTATTGCAGGAAATGCACCGCAACCCCGAGCTAGTGGACAAATATCACCGCTATCAGGCCATTGGCCATGCCTTAAAAAATGATGTTTTTTTGTCTGTCAGCAGTGCTTTCTCAGCCCGTGTGATGCAACACATTGAAGCATCCGAACCCGCTAGCATTGCCCGGCGACCAAACAGCAATTTCTTTAGGCTGTATCAAAAACCGTGCGCATTGGCGGCTTCAATGGCCATTATTTCCTCACTAGTCTACTGGCGGACACCAAACACAGCACCTTTCGTCCCACTACTCTCCGGCCAGTTGTTGTTAAGCATCGCCCCGCCACAGCAAAAATCCGCCCCCTCCAGCCCTGCACTTCCGGCCAAAGCTGACCCACAGCAGCCTGTCATCAGCCCCCGTATCTATCAATATTTGCAAGCCCATAACAGCAGCATCTATAGCACTTACCAAGCCGAACCCAACCAGCTCGGCCAAGTGGCTTATTCACATAAAAAATAATCCTAATGCAGTGGTTTCTAGTTATTCCTATGTTGCTTTCCACATCGGCTTTCGCGACGGATATGCCGCCTGATGGCAAACAACTACTGGCAAAAATGGTGCTTGCCATGCATAACCTCAATTATCAGGGTACGGTCGCTTTTGTCAGGGATGGCAAGCTGGACACCATGAATTATGTCCATTTCAGCCAAAATAATATTGAACAAGAACAGTTGCTGTCGCTCAATTCCCCCCAGCGTGAAATCGTCCGGCAGTCCGGCAGGGTGAGCCACCTGTATCCCGACACGGACATCCACATGACCGAGCAACGGCCCTTTGAAAATTCATTTTTGCTGAACATCCCTACACACATTGAAGAAATTGAACCCTATTACAGCATTAAGGTGTTCGGCAACGAAGAAAAAGTCGCCCTACTGCCCACGGACGTGGTAGAACTTAACGCTAAAGACACGTTACGTTATTCCAGAAAAATTTGGATCGAAAAAAAAAGCGGCCTTCCTGTTAAAACAGAGACTTTCGATAACGCAGGGAAACGGGTTGAAGCAATGAGCTTCACCCAACTGGAGGTCAAAGACAAAGTGCCATTTTTGCATAATATAAAAAAATGGCACAGCCCAGCTGAAGGCAATGACGCTTGCGCCAATAAAACCAAAATAGTGGATTTTGCAATGGCACCTTTTACTGCTGAGCAACTTCCGCCCGGGTTTCGTGTGTTATTTTTTAGCCAACACACCTTGGAGCATGCTGAACTCCCTATCAACCATCTGATAATCGGTGACGGTATGTCGTTTGTTTCCGTTTATTTGGAACATAACCCAAACAACACCGCACCTTACCCAAGCAATGGCGTGCAAATGATCGGCTCAGTGAAGTTTTATAGCCAGCATCTAGAGGGTTACGAGCTAACTGTGATGGGTGAAGTGCCGGAAGAAACAATCGCCCTGATTGCCAAGAGCATCAAACTCAAAACTGACAAGCACTAGCACCAAGCGGTTGCCGCCCCAGCCCCACCGTCGGCTGAGCGAAGCCGAAGCCCCGCCCCACGCCTACACCGCTTATTCTTTGCGTAACATCAGTTAAAATGTCTGAACGCTTATGTCTGGCACACCAATCAACGAAACCTCAGGCGCATCAGTCACCACGTTATCAGACACCGCTAGATTTAATGACGTGTCTAAAACAGCCGGTTCTAGTGGTTCTAACGTTATTACAGGCTCGGCAAGCGTAATATCACCAAAGATAGGTAAGGGTTCGCTTATTAAAGTGATCCAGCCATAATCTATAAAACCTGCACTTATAAAACCGCCAAAGTCTATAGGAAAAGTGTAGATTGGGTCTATAGGCATGTCTATCGGTTGGTCAACCGCAATATCAGTCGGTGGTGCTTGTGTATCGTCTACTGGCGGTGTGGTCGGCAGGTCTGTGCCTGAAGTGTCATCCACTGGTAAGCTAATGACAGGGTCAATCGCAATAACATCTGTCGGCAACTGTGTGTCGTCTACTGGCAGCGTGGTCGGCTGGTCTACACCTGAAGTGTCGTCCACCGGCAAGCTGGTAATAGGGTCTATGGCAATGTCCACTGGCAGCAATTGTGTATCAACCGGCAGCGTGACCGGCTGGTCAGTGCCTGAAGTGTCATCCACCGGCAAGCTGCTGGTGGGTTCCACCGCTACAAGGTCAGCCGGCGGCGTTTGTGTATCATCTGATGAAGCCGTTGACAGCTCTTCACTTGCAGGGGCAACAGATACAGAAGTATTATCGGTATCAGCAGCCTGTTCTACAGGCGTAATAAACAGGTCAGTGGCAATAGTGCTTATATCTGATACAGGCTTTATCTGGCTGGCAGATGTGTCAAAATCGTATTGCAATGGCAGTTCCATATTTAAACCTAAGCTATTATTAAAATAAAAGTGATCATACCACCACCCTGATTAACAAACAAATTCCATGCTGGCTTCCGCCAATAATTTCAGCATAGTAGGTGTCAATGGCCCGCAACAATTTTCGCGAAATACGCTGGTGCATTACATTCGGCGCAGGCACCATCAACATAATTTTGCCGCGTACCAACTCCACCGTTTCATCCAGCTGCCACGTCAGATAATCAGCGTAACTGTAGATACCATCGCTATCCAATTGCGACAACTGAGTGATGGTGGTCATGCCGCCCTCCGCTAATAACTGCCAAATGAGCCGCTAGAACGGAATATCATCATCATAAGGTTGGTCAAAATTATCGTGCGGCTTATCTTGCGCTTTGCCGCTGGCAGAGGGCTTGGCTTCTGGCTGGGCATAGGCAGGGCCAGCTTCGGTGCGTTTGCCCACCAAATCAATAATATTGGCAACTACCTCCAAACTGGTTTTAGTGCTGCCGTCATTGGCTTGATACTCGTTTTGGCTCAATTCGCCGGACACAAACACCTGCTGGCCTTTTTTAAGGTAGTTTAGCAACGCCCCCTCGGCCCGCTTACCAAACAGCGACACCCTAAGCCACAAAGTCTGTTGCTTATCGCCAAAACCAATATTATTGGCCACGGTCACGCTTAGCACCGCCATACCACTGGCGGTATAACGCACTTCGGCATCACGCCCGACCGTGCCGGTGAAACTGAAAACATTGCTCATAGATAGTTCCTAAACTGAAAAGGGGTAATTTGCGCCATTATTCTAACGGCTTTCCATCTTAAAACGGGGCTTTCTTACGACCTTGCCAACACGCGTCAAAAAAACTTGATCCAGCGCAAACGGTTGGCATTGCTGACCACAGTGACCGATGACAAGGCCATCGCCGCACCGGCAATCATCGGATTCAGCAAAATGCCAAATAATGGGTACAGCACCCCTGCCGCAATGGGTACGCTGACAACATTATAAATAAACGCGCCAAACAGGTTTTGCTTGATATTGCTGATAGTGGCTTTAGATAAGGCAATGGCTTCGGGTATTTTCAGCAACGAGCCTTGCAAAATCACCACATCGGCACTTTCAATCGCAATATCGGTGCCGGTGCCAATCGCCAAGCCGACATCGGCTTGCGCCAAAGCCGGGGCATCGTTGATGCCATCCCCCACCATGCCCACCTTCTCGCCTTGTTGCTGCAAAGACTGCACCAGCTTGGCCTTATCGTCCGGCAACACTTGAGCATGGACTTCAGTAATGCCTGCCTGCTTGGCAATAGCCCGGGCGGTGCTTGCATTATCGCCAGTCACCATAATGACACGCAACCCCAGTTGCTGCAATTGTGCAACCGCCAACGCCGAATCATTTTTAATGGGGTCAGACACGGCAATAATACCGATAACGCTGTGTTCAGTCGCCAATAACATCGGCGTTTGGCCTAACACCGAAAACGCTTCCAGCTTATTGCCAACATCAGCAACCGCTATCCCTTGCTTATCCATTAAAGCTTGATTGCCAAAATAAAACGGCTGACCATTAATAACACCGGCCACACCCAATCCGGTCATCGACTGGAATTGTTGAACATTTTCCATCGCCAACTGACGCTGTCCGGCGGCGGCTAAAATGCTGCCCGCCAAGGGATGTTCAGACCCTGCTTCCAAACTTGCCGCCCACTGCAACACCGCGTCTTGGCTGTACCCGCCAAACGCTTCTATGACCGCTACGGTAGGCTTGCCTTGCGTCACCGTGCCGGTCTTGTCCAAAATAATGCAGCTTAAATGTCCGGCACTTTGCAAGGCCTCGCCCTTACGAATCAAAATGCCCGACTGGGCCGCCCGCCCAACCGCCACCATCACCGAGATAGGCGTTGCCAATCCTAAGGCACACGGGCAAGCAATCACCAACACTGTCATAGCAGTGATAAAGGCATAACCCAACGCAGGCTCAGGCCCCACTGCCAGCCAAGTCAAAAAGGTCAACAACGACAAAGCGATAATAACCGGTACGAACACGGCGGATATTTTATCGGCAAGACGGGCAATAGTCGGCTTGCTGTTTTGTGCTTGGCGTACACTGTTGATAATTTGCGCCAGCACGGTATCACGACCAATGCGCGTGGCGGTATATAAAAAACTGCCGGTCTGGTTAAGCGTACCCGCCACCACCGTTGAGCCAACGGTTTTTTCCACCGGCAGCGGTTCACCCGTCAGCATGGATTCATCCACGCTGGAATGGCCTTCCACCAACTCGCCATCTACCGCAATTTTCTCGCCAGGTCGGACACGCACTATTTCACCCAAGCCGACTTGGTCAATGGCAATATCCAACTCTTGCCCATTTCTGACTACACGGGCAGTGCGTGGCTGCAAGCCCAAGAGTTGGCGAATAGCTTGGGAGGTTTTGCCGCGTGCTTGCAATTCCAAGGCACTGCCTAGGTTAATAAAGGCCAATATCATCACTGCCGCCTCAAAATAGGCATGTTTGGCAAGGGCGGGCAACCAGGCATAATAATCAATGACCACGCAGGAATACAACCAAGCCGAACCGGTACCCAAAGCAATTAAGGTGTCCATATTGGCTTGCCGGTGCATTAGCGATTGGTAAGCATTGCTATAAAAATGCCCACCCGAATAAATCATAATGCCCAATGTGAGCAAGGCCAGTTCAGGCCAAAACCAACCGCCGGTTGCTGAACCGATGTCGGGCAAGGCATTGAAATGCTCGCCCAACATAAGCAATAAACCAAATGCCCCGGCAGCTTTGGTTTTGTTAAGCAATTGTCGGTAACGCTGGCGTTCCAAAGCTTCCGTTGCGTCGGGGTCTTCCAGCTCTTCCATAACGGCAGCATCGTAACCGGCTGCTTTAACCGCCTGAATTAATGTCGTGGCATCGGCAACCCCTGTTATGTCGGCGGAATGGTCGGCAAAATTGACCGCCACCCCGGCAACACCATGCACCGCCTGCAAGGCGCTTTGCACCGCCCCCACGCAACCGGCACAACTCATCCCTAATATAGATAAGCGCAAGGCTTGCGAATCCTTAGCGGACGCATCAGCCACGGTCTTGCACCGCATAACCAGCCGTCACAATAGCGGCTCTAATGGCTTCGGTGCTAGTCAGGTCTGTGTCAAACTGCACACCGACGGTTTTGTCTTGGCTGGATGCCTGTACCGAAACCACCCCCGCTAACGCTTGTAAAGCCTTGTTGATGGTAGTTTCGCAGCCGCCACATTTGATGCCGCTAACATTGAAAGTAACTGATTGTTTCATTTTTGCGCTCCGATGTTATATTCAATAAGCCAACACCCACTTATAATTCGGGATGATAACCTGTCCAGAAAAAACTACAACCATTATAAATTGAACAATATTTATTGTTCTTGGTAGGATAGCTCATCTGTAGCCCTTTTTGTTATGCTAAAAAACTATGCAACTGAACACTCTCAGCAACCAAACCTTGGCCATGGCAGGTATCGCCCAATCGGCGGCACTGGTACGGAAACTGGCCACCACCGGCAGCGTGCCTTTATCGGCATTGGAAGCCAGCATCGGCAGTATTTTAAAAATTGATTCCGACAGTGTCATCGATGTCTACGGCAGCTTGGCAGGCTTAAAATTAGGGCTGGAAACCTTACAAACCCTGATTACCGGTTATCGCGTCACCGACCCCGAATTGGCCCGTTACTGTGCCTCGCTGGTCTATTTGCAACAACAGCTCAGCAATGAAAAAGCCTTGCTCAAAACCATCAACACCGGTATTTTAAAAGCACAATCACAAAGTGAATTGTACGGCCTGCTGCATGAAAATGTCATGGCAAACTTCAGTGACGTTTATCAAAATACAGTCAGCACAATTGCCCCAAGAATCATGGTGAATGGTGATGACCAGTACCTGACCAGAACTGATATTGCCGATAAAATCAGGGCCTGTCTGTTGGCAGGGATACGCTCAGCACTGTTATGGCGGCAATGTGGCGGTGCCCGCTGGAAATTTTTGGTGTACCGTAAAAAATTTCAGGCCGAAGTGCAAAGCTTGCTGGCACAAGTCTGAGGGCAATGGGCTTGTTAATAGCAGCGGAGCATTTGTACCAGCATTACGGTCGTTATTGCGCCGTGCAAGATGTCAGTTTCACCTTGGAAAAAGGCCAAGTCCTTGGCTTTTTGGGGGCTAATGGGGCGGGCAAAACCAGCATCATGCAAATGCTCAGCGGCAACCTTGCCGCAACCAGCGGGCAAATCCGTATCAATGGTTTTGATATACAAAAACAAGCCAAACTGGCCAAAGCTTGCTTGGGTTACCTGCCAGATACGCCGCCGTTATACCGTGAGCTGACAGTTGACGAATTCCTTGCCTATTGTGGCCGTTTGCACGGATTAAACCAACCCGCCCTTAGCAAGGCCGTGTCCCTCGCCAAAGACCGTTGCGGTTTGACGGACGTGGGCAAGCGCCTGATTGCCAATTTGTCCAAAGGCTACCAACAACGCATCGGCATCGCCCAGGCGATTGTGCACAATCCCGCCGTGATTATTTTAGATGAACCCACAGTAGGCTTGGACCCTTTGCAAATCCGCAGCATCCGCGCTTTAATCAGGGAATTGGGCAATGACCACGGCGTTATCTTATCCACCCATATCCTCAGCGAAGTGCAAGAATCATGCAGCCATGTACAAATTATCCATCAAGGCCAATTGGTGATGAGCGAAAGCATTGCCGGTTTAAATGCCCGCATGGACACTAGTGTATTATTGGTGACCACCCAACGCCAAGCCGATGTGGCATGTTTAAAGGCTATTCCCGGCGTTGTGGACATTGATTGCCTGGACGCTCAACGTCTACGCATCAGCCACAGCTTGTCCGCCAATCCTGGCCCCGCCATTGCCGAAACCATCATTGCCGCTGGCTGGGGCTTGCAAGAAATAACCCCCATTAAGCAGTCGATAGAAGATATTTTTATAAGGGTCACGAATTAACCGCCAAACTATACATTATGCAGGCTAATCGGTACGGTTTTACCATTTAAACATAGTTGTGCAAATTTAATTATATAACAAATGATTCAATTATTAACTGGCAATACCCAAATGAATGAAAAATCAAATAACAATAAAATATCAATTAAATTAATTCAAGCAATTGATATTATTTTTATTATTATTCTAACAGCAACTTATCTAGCACGCTTAGGATTAATTATATTTGGTGAACAAAGAAATTGGGTTGAGTTGATTTTTGATGATGCTTATTATTACTTAGGAATAGCACGTAACATTGCCGATCACGGAAGCAGTACTTTTCTGCCGCCGTTTTCGACGAATGGATATCAGCCATTGTGGCTATTGATATTATCAACGACTGGATTTTTATTTGGCACATCTGAAACATCACTATTAATTCAGATTGTCAGTCTATCATTTTTTTTTACTGGTGCTTTTGCATATACCTCCAAAAAGTACTACGGCTTTGCATTCCCAGCAATTGTAACCGCCCTATTAAGCCAAGCCATTACCTTATATGGTATGGAAACAACTATGCTTCCTGTTTTTATCTTAATATTTTTTAAAACACAAGATTGGAAAGCTAGAGGTGGACTAGCTTCACTTATATTCTTATCCAGACTTGATGCACTAGCACTTGTCGTGGCGCGGGATTGCTTCCATTTGTTTTTTAAAAAAGAATGCAATTTTAGACATTATTTTATTATAATTCCGGTAATAACAATATATCTATTTATAAATTATAAAATTTTTTCCGCCCCAGTTCCAGTTTCCGGACTTTCCAAGGCTGTCGGGAATATTGCTGGAGAAAATTTATTCCTCATATCATTTTACTTTTTATCTCCAAACTTAAAAAATGCGTTGTTTCTTTTAATTGCTGTATCAGCAATTAGACTATTGTTTAGGCAAAACATCACTTTTCAGTTTAAAAATGAATTAATAATTCTTATCATTGCCAATATTGCAATTTGTACATATTATTCCACCTTATCAGGTTGGCCATCATGGCATTGGTATGGTTGGCCTGCCATGATGATATTTTATTTTTCTTTCATGCATGCTATATTGTTTTTAACTGATTCATTTGAAAATATAATAAAACAAAAACCAACAAAAATTTTTTTATATCTAATTTTGTCGCCACCTGCTTTATGCATATTGTATATTAGTTTTCCTGTCGCCATATCTACCTGGCAATTTTTGGCTCATTACCCCAGTTACTTTAACAACAAAGGCGAAACTTTTGGTATAAAAAATTTACAACTCGCCGATTTTATAAAGAAAAACTATGCTAAAGGAACATACTTTGCTATGGGTGACAGGGCAGGCTCTTTTGGATTTTTTCTTGGTAACGATTACAAATTCCTGCACACTGAAGGTTTAGTGGGGTCACGTACCTATTATGATTACATGATGCAAAACTGTGGCGATCAATTTATGAGAGAACAAAAAGTCAATTATCTGATAGTTGATAGAGACGGTTTTTTGGAGTCAGGAGACATACTTGGCATTATTGAACCTATCCAAGGGCTATCATCACACACAGGCCCCTATTTGCTCTGCTTCAACAAAAATTCAATTGTCTTGAACCAAAGCTATTTAAGCTTATTGACAGGCGTTGAAAACAAACGTTACATGTTTGACTCGACCAAAGAGATTAGCTGCCCTAAGGATATGATTGAAAATTTTAAAGCATTACGGAATAAATATGGATCTGTACGGTATCAATCACTTTATGCCGAATACCCACATCAAAGAGGCGTCACTTTATCAATTTTGGCTAAGTTTTTTAATTTGCCGACGGGATGGTAGTGAATTTGATCAAATAAATATATCTCCTAGGAACTTTATTATGACACTAAACTTCATACTATGAAGATGATTGCCACCATCGCCAGCCGCGAATTTAAAACCTTGTTCTTATCGCCACTGGCTTGGTCGTTACTGGCCATCTTACAACTGGTGTTGGCTTATTTGTTCCTCACCCAAGTGGAAACCTTCCTAACCCTGCAACCTAAACTGGCCAATTTAGAAGGCGCACCGGGCCTGACTGATATTATCGTGCCGCCGTTGTTTGGCAATGCTGGCATTATCTTATTGTTGGTGACCCCCCTATTGACCATGCGCTTGGTCGCCGAAGAACGCAAACACAAGACACTGACATTATTATTATCCGCCCCCGTATCCACACTGGATATTGTGCTGGGCAAATATTTTGGCCTGTTGGGGCTATTGTTACTGATTGTCTTATTAGTGACCTTGATGCCGCTCACGTTATTGATCGGCGGCGATTTGGACTTGGGCAAACTGGCCGCCAACAGTTTGGCGTTGTCTTTGTTGTTGGCAAGCTTTGCCGCTTGTGGGCTGTACCTGTCCTGTTTGGCAGGACAACACCCCAGTATTGCTGCAACTGGCACGGTAGGCTTTTTATTGTTGTTATGGCTATTAAATTGGACGGGGGTGTTGCAAAATGAACGTAGCCCTGTACTGGAGTATATATCTTTGCTGCGCCATTTCCAAGCGCTCCAAACCGGCTTGGCCAGCACTGTGGATATTGGTTATTTTGTATGCTTTATCGCCAGTTTTATTTGGCTGAGCGTCCGTCACCTTGAACATAAGCGCATGAAATCATGAGCTACTTGTCCAGAATAAGCGTGACCTTGGCAGGCTTGTTGGTATTCTTTAGCCTAGCATGGTTAAGCAATCTTTATCCTTTGGAAAAGGATATGACCCATAATGCCGCCAACACCTTATCGTCCGCTACGCAAAAATTGCTGCAATCCCTGCCTGACAAGGTGGAAGTGACGGTTTATATCAAAAAGGGCAAGGCCACGCGCCAGCAAATTGCCCAACTAATCGACCGTTATAGCCGCTATAAGCCCAATATGATACTGGCTTTTGTTGACCCTGATGCCGAACCGGACAAAATCCGCGATTTGCAAATGGGTGCTGAAGGTATGATCACTGTCAGTTACCAAGGACGGGTGGAAAAAATAAATTTTATTGATGAATCCACCTTAACCAATGCCTTATTGCAATTGGCCCATGCCAAGGTACGCTGGATAACATGGTTGACGGGGCATGGCGAGCGTTCCGCTGAAGACAGCGGCAATTTCGATTTGAGCCTGTTCGGTAAAGAATTGGCGCGCCGTAACATTAAGGTGCTAACTGTCAATTTGGCGACTTTGCCCACTATCCCCGACAATGCATCATTATTAGTGATTGCCACCCCGTCTGTGCCGTTACTGGCAGGCGAAAAGATGCTGGTGCAGGCGTATATTGAACACGGCGGCAATGTGTTGCTATTGACCGACCCCGGCAATACCGCAATGGCTGACATAATGGGCTTAGTGGGCATTAAGCAATATCGTGGCACGTTGGTGGATAATAATTACGCCCTGTATGGCGTGGCCGATCCGAGCTTTATTATTGCCACGGAGTATGTCGGGCATCCCATCACTCAAGATTTTAAAACTATCACGCTGTATCCTAAAGCCGCAGCATTGGCGGTTACCAGCCCCTCCCCGTTTACAGCTAAAGACATTTTTTACAGCACCGCAAAATCATGGACAGAGACGGGTGAAATTAAAGGCAAAATCAGCTTTAACTATCAGGACGGCGAACAACAAGGGCCATTGCCGTTTGCTTACGCATTGACCCGCACTGTGGCGGGCAACAAACAGCAGCGCATCGTGGTGGTAGGTGACGGCGATTTTCTTGCCAATGCTTATTTGGGTAACGTGGGCAATTTGGATATGGGCTTAAGAATGGTCAATTGGTTGATTCATGATGACCAATTTATTGACATCCCTACCAAAACCAACCTTGATAAAAGCCTGCAACTCAGCGGGCTGGCCTTAGCGGTAATGGCTTTTGGCTTTTTAATTATTATGCCGGTGCTATTGTTTGGCACGGGTTTGTGGATATGGTTTTACCGCAGGCGGCGCTAAGCGTCATCCCTTACATAATCAGATAAGATTTAAAGCCGCCGCATAAAGCTTCTGGTCATATTGGTTGAGCTGGCTTAGTTGTTGTGCAACTGCTTCGGGGATTTCGGTTTCGGTGTCGGTTAGTTTTGGCAATCTATCAGGAAATAGCGAACGGTCTAGGTCGAGCTGCTGGCACAGCCTATCTAAACTCAGTTCGTGCTGTTCTTCTATTCCTATAAATACAAAATGTTCCGTTAAATTGGCTATCGCTTGATTAAGCATGGCCTCGGTGCATTGGCCAATTGGCGCCTCAATACCCGAAATACGCCGTACATAATAATTATCGAAAAATAGATGCCCTGCCGCTATGATGTCATTAATATTATCAGGTTGTCCGTTCATTGCCGCACTTTTGGCAAATTGGCAAGCAATGCGGTGACAGCGCTGTATGGGGTCTGCAAGCCAAACCAAATAATGCGCTTGGTCGAGTTTAAGCATGTTATGGCAGCCAAAAGAGTAATTTCCGTACAGTAATTTTGTCCGCCAATACAGCGGGCTAAATCTAGCAATATTGTGCAAACCTGCACCGTTCATGGCCGGAAAGACCAATAGGCATTTGCCCAAAGCGGCATGTTTTACATATTGCCTAAGCGTGCTGTGGACAACCCAGGATATGTCTAAAAATATCCGCTGTTTTGCGGGGGCGGTGTTTGCCAGCACTTTAGGCAATTTATCTTCGATAAATTGATAAAAAGAACGTTTGTCAATCGAATAACTGGTGGTGCCCAATTCATCACTTGATCGGGGCAATTTCAGGGCGGTTGCTTGGTTTGGAATATCGCTCAAGCTTTGATCTTGGACATGGTGTTGCGGCAACAAATAGACATGGTTATTGGGATGGATTTGCAACTCTTTTTTAACCGACAGGGCGGCCAGTTTGTTGCTGGCATGGCAAAACCCCGGTTTTCCAAGTAAGCGCGACACATGCAAAGAACCCGATGAAAAGTTGGTGATGAAAAAATCAATTTTATTGCCAATATGCAGTTTGGTATGACTGTTTTTACCGACGACAGAAAAGGTTTTGATAGCGGGGTTGAGGCGCTTAATAATTTTATCAACAATAAATTGGTCTTTTCTGGCTTCTATTTTTGACCGAATGGTGGATGTCAGGGGCAGCGTCCAGCCATCGAACACCACGCCTAGCTTAGGATATTTGCCGCTAAGTTCGTTTAGTATGTAGACGTAGCCTTCAACCTGTTCTAACCAGCAACGTTTTTGGCCTTCCACCCCTATCCAAACCAAAGGATAGCGGGTGGACATTTGTCTGGCCCATTGTTTCGCGTCGGCATTAGAGACCGCCAAAACTTTATCCACTAAATAAGCATCGGCCATTTCGTACCGTGATTTGTTCTGCGACAACGGGCGGTGCGAGCCTATATGAACAGCAAAGCGGTGGTTTGTTAATGTTTGTTTGTCAATGTCTTTACTGTCCAATACAACATAATGTGGTGTTTGCAATACGCTGCCCAAGTCCAAATAATCATGGTTGGTACGCGCCACTATCCGTGGTATTTGCCGGTAGACTGAAGTGTTGCGGTATATTTCCAGCAATATAGGCCAGATATCATAGTAGAAATGTCCGGGCCTGACATGGGATGCAATAATCCCGTAAAAATGATTGGAAGAACTGGCGTAATTTATGATTTTTGCAAAATCTGCTATGAGCTTTTGTTGCAATTGCCTGATATGCCGGTTTTCTAAATAACCAAAACCAATCACGATATTTTCCAAGGGAAAATAGAGCCCATCTGCTGATGAGATACGCTGCATCAGGAAAAAAGAGGCGTTGCTGTCGGTAAATCGGAGGCAATTGAGCCCCAAACCGGCCTCATAACTTTCTTGGCAATACGCCAGATTGCTTGAAAATGGGCTAGGCAGGCTCAATTGATTGATTGAGGCTTTTTCTGCCAAGTCTAATGCCAAATTTTCTGCCAAACAACAGGCAATCAGCTGCCTAAGGTGAGGGGCATAAGCGACCAAAGCAGGGTGCTTAATGGCTGCCATAGGCGACAGCAAGGTTGGCATGGCAGGAAAGACCGGCTCCCTATGCAAGGCATTGAAAAATTGAAAAAAATATTTTTTGACTGCTTGGGTGTGTTGGGCAGTGATTTTGTTATATTGGTTGGTAAAAAAATAATACAACGCTTCTGCTGCACAATCTTTCAAGCCGACGCCAGAATCATTAAAAAATTGAAAATAGTCGGTTTTGTTTGGAAAATTGGTTGCAAAAACGGTTTGTTTAAACATTTCCAACGGTGTGCTGGCCACGCTTAAACAAGCCACGCCAAGATCATTGGTCGGCATAAAATGAGGGTTTGGATAATACCGCTTAGCCAATCAGCCCTTTAGCAATATCATTTTTAAGGTCTTGGATATTTTCCAGCCCTACAGAAATCCGTATCAGGCCGTCTTTAATACCTGCCGCCTGCCTGGCTTCTGGCGACAATCTGCCGTGCGTGGTGGTGGCGGGATGGGTGATGGTGGTCTTGCTGTCACCTAGGTTGGCGGTGATGGAGATCATTTCTGTGGCATCGATTAACCGCCAAGCCGATTCCTTGCCGCCTGCCAGCTCAAAGCTGACGATACCGCCAAAGTGGCTTTGCTGGCGTTTTGCCAATTCATGTTGCTGGTGGGAAACCAATCCGGGATAGTGGACTTTGGCAACGCCATTTTGCTGCTCCAGCCATAGGGCCAATTCAAACGCATTTTCGCAGTGGGCTTTCATGCGGATAGCCAGTGTTTCCAAGCCTGATAAGAATATCCACGCGTTAAATGGGCTTAGGGTAGCACCACTGGTGCGTAAATAAGGGTAGATATGTTGCTCTATAATGTCATTGCTGGCCACTACCGCCCCGCCCACGCAACGGCCTTGACCGTCAATATATTTGGTGGCGGAATGGACGACTATATCGGCGCCTAAATCGAGCGGTTTTTGCAAAATGGGGGTGCAAAAACAATTGTCCACTATCAATAAGCAACCCTGTGCATGGGCAATATCTGCTAATGCCTTAATATCGACAATTTCTGTCAGCGGGTTGGAGGGGGTTTCCAAAAACAAAAAGCGGGTGTTCGGTTTGATGGCAGCTTGCCATGCCGCTGTGTCAATCAAATCGACAAAATCCGTTGTCACGCCAAATTTCCCTAAATAATTTTGGAACAGCAATACGGTGTTGCCAAACACGCCGCGTGAACAAACGACATGATCACCGGCTTGCAGCAAGCCTATGGCCACTGCCATAATGGCAGCCATGCCGGAGGCAAAGGCCAAGCAGCGTTCACCGTGTTCCATTAATGCCAAGCGCTGCTGAAAAGCATCGACGGTAGGATTGGTGAATCGGGAATAGATATTGCCCGGAATTTTGCCTGTAAATCGTAAGGCGGCTTCTTCGGCACTTTTAAA
>CAIYOW010000090.1 GCA_903927955.1 uncultured Methylococcaceae bacterium
CTTGGCAGGATTCGAACCTGCGACCCTCGGCTTAGAAGGCCGATGCTCTATCCGGCTGAGCTACAAGCGCTAAATGGTCGGAGTAGAGGGATTCGAACCCCCGACATTCTGCTCCCAAAGCAGACGCGCTACCAGGCTGCGCTATACTCCGACGATCTTCGACTCATGGCTTGCTTGATTTCTCAACCACTCTTGAAGAGCTGCTTATTATATTTATGATTTAGGATAACGTCAACTCAATTTTTATATTTTTAGGCAATTACCGCACCCTATTTTAGAGTTTGTCTTTAACTAACTGAAAAATTTGATTAACTTTTTCATCCACGCCATTGAGCAACAAGGCTAATTCATCCAGTTTAAGCTCAGCAAAGCTGCGGTCTTTTAAGCTGCTGGTATTGATATAGACATTTAAGGCGGCGCTTTTTAATCCGCTGTGAGCCGCCATAACAGCCACACCGGCATCGCTGATCACCCCTAGATAGCCGTAGGTGGCGGCAACTTCTGCCAAGGCGATTACGTCATGGCAAGCCCTGGCACAAGCCAAAGGCACGTCCGTTGCCTCTTTTAATACCGTTTGGATGGCTTCGCTGCGTGCGGCCTTTTCTTCATCGGTTGTTTTGGGCAAGCCATAACTGGCCATTAACTGGTCGAACACGTCCACGTCGGCTTTAACCATAGCGGTCAGTTCGGCCCGTAGGGCTTCTGACCGGGCTAGCAAGTCTTGCATAGTGGCTTCGGCTTCGGCATATTGGGGTTTACCAAGGGTTAAATGGCAAACCATGCTCACTAAAGCCGCCCCTTGTGCGCCCATTAGCGCTGCAACACTGCCGCCGCCCGGGGTGGGTGATTTGCTGGCTAGTTCGTCCAGGAAATGCTGGATGGGTTTGTCTACTATTTCTGTCATGATATTGGCTAAATTTCTTTAGGGTAGTAAAAGTCCGGTGTGGGTGTGAATTCAGGTAGGCGTTTATATGATGACTTTATTCATAATAGTTTCACTAATGCGGCAATCATGGCAAATTGGCCTAATGCCAAACCTACCCCCCATTTGACTAGCCGATTTTCCATCTCATAAATCCTTGCATCAAGATAGTCTCTAGTAACAGGTAATGCATCCAACTGTGCCTCTTGGAAAGCTGCCGCGACCGCTTCGGCTTTATCTTCATCAAAACCCGCATCGCGTAATTTTCTGATAAATTTGTGGGTGTCAAAAGTGATTGTGGTCATAATTTTGGCCTTTGCTTGTGCTTGTTGTCAAAATTTTAGCACACAAAATTTCCTAGCTTAGGCCAATTTATCGCCAAATTCCGCCAAAAAAGCGGCTTCATCCAGTACTTTTACCCCCAACTCTTCAGCTTTAGCAAGCTTTGAACCGGCATCTTGCCCAGCCAGCACACAAGTGGTTTTTTTAGAAACCGAACCCGACACTTTAGCGCCCAAACCTTCCAATAAGGCTTTGATTGCCGCCCGAGGCATGGACAAGGTACCGGTCAGCACCCACGTTTGTCCTGCCAGATATTGTTCTTGTTTGGGTTCATCCGCCTCATCAGGCCAATTGACCCCCGCATCAATAATGCGCTGTACAAGCGTTTGGTTCTTGGCATCAGCAAAAAATGCCACCATATTGGCAGCTGTAACCGGCCCGACATCGGGGATTTGCAACAACTGTTCGTAGCTAGCATTAACAACTGCTGGATAATTTTTAAGATGGCGGGCAATATTTTTAGCCCCTTCTTCACCGACTTCGTGGATACCTAAAGCAGCCAAAAAAACGCCCAGTTGGGTAGTTTTAGACGCGGCTATTGAATCCAGTACGTTTTGCGCGCTTTTCTCCCCTTGCCCTTCCAGATTGGCAATATCGCTGGCCTTAAGCGTGTAAATATCGGCAATGGTGTTCAGCACACCTTTACTGTGCAGGACTTCAATCAGCTTAGTGCCCAGATTGACTATGTTCATGTATTTGCGGGACGCATAATGGCGGATACGTTCCGCCGCTTGGGCCGGACAGCTCAACCCACCGGTGCAACGAAAAGCCGCTTGTCCACTGACCCGCTCAACAACAGCGGCACACACCGGACATTGGCTAGGCATAGTAATGGCCTGCCTACACTCGCCCTGCCCTACTACACGGACAACTTTAGGTATAACATCACCTGCGCGTTGTATTTCTATGCGGTCACCAATACACAAGTTTAACCGTTCAATTTCATCCATATTGTGCAAGGTGGCATTGCTGACCGTAACACCGCTGACAAATACCGGCTCCAACCTAGCCACAGGCGTTAACGCACCGGTGCGCCCCACTTGAAAATCCACCGCCAATAGCTGGGTGACAGCTTGTTGGGCCGGAAATTTGCGCGCCACCGCCCATTTCGGCGAGCGGGCAATAAAGCCCAAGGCATTCTGTTGTGCCAAGCTATCCAACTTATAAACAATGCCGTCAATTTCCATCGGCATTTGCTCACGGGCTTGTTCCATAGTGCCATAATTGTCAGCAAAAGCGGCAAAACTGCCCAAAAATAGCTGGCAATGTGGGTTTTGCTTAAAACCTAGCCCGTGCAAGTAAGCCAACACCTCCGAATGCCGCAAAAATTCACGCTCGCCTTGGTATTCACCCAAGCCATAAGGGATAAATTGCAAATCACGTCCAGCGGCAACTTTAGGGTCCATTTGCCTGATTGTACCCGCCGCCGCATTTCTAGGATTGACAAACATTTTGCCACCGCTCTGTTGAGCCGCTTCATTCAGTTTGGCAAAAGCCGCTTTAGGCATAAACACCTCGCCGCGCACTTCGAGCAATTCCGGCGGGTTAACGGTGTTCAGTTGTAACGGCACCGACTTGATGGTTTTAATATTATGGCTGACATCTTCGCCCGTCTGCCCATCACCCCGCGTAACCGCGTGGCTGAACAACCCATGACGATATTGGATGGTAATCGCCAAGCCATCCAGTTTGGGTTCGCTGAAGACACTGAGCTGGTCAGTTTCGGTGTCCAACTCTTGCGCGGCTTTGTCGAAAAAGCTATAGGTTTCTTCCAGTGTAAAGGTATTGGCCAGCGACAACATCCTGACGGAGTGCGCCACTTTACGGAATTCGTCTATCGGCTTGCCGCCCACCCGCTGGCTAGGCGATGCCGGAGTCACCCAGTCGGGATGTTCGGCTTCCATGTCCAACAGTTGCCGGAATATGCGGTCGTATTCGGCATCGGGCATGGTGGGGTTGTCGAGTACATAATACTCGTAATCCCATTGGTTAATTTGGGTGATGAGGTGTTGGTAGGGGGTGTTCATTTTACGAACCCCTTTTATCCCATCAAAGCCAAATCTGCTTCAGCTTGTGCGAGCTGTTGAGAGACTTTTTGAACATTGGGCAACAGTCTGGTACGACTCTGCATAATTTGTAGCCTAATTTGATTTAAATGTTTCGCTCCGACCAGTAATTCCCCTTCGATCTGCTTTCGCTTCTGGGCAAAATGCCGATTAACTGTAGCAATATCTACTGGATCAACTCCTTTAGAAGGATCAAACACAAATTGCTGCTCTAAGTTTCTTCGCCAATTAACTAAGTTGGAAGTAAGCATTGATCCGAATCCTTCAATTTTCATTATCGTGTTCCGATCGATATCGGCCGCAGTTTCAATTCCAAACGACACAAGTACTGATTTTCTCGCAGAACCAATGCCTGTAATATTATTATTTTCAATAAAACACCTAGCTAAAAACTTGTTGAGTTGTGCATTTCGAATGTTTTTCTGCAACTTTTCTTTCTCATAGGTGAGTTGATTGCCTAAGTTTTCATATTCGATCCGCAGTTGCTCCAATTCTTTTAATTTTTTATTGAACTTTAAGTCACTAGCTTCTATATCCCATGATTTCTTTGCTAAATTCATTTGATTTGTTGCTGAATCGAGTGCATCCTGCCTGATTTTCCGTTCAGCAGAATCATTCACACCGGAAAAAACCGAAAATATACCGAAAAACTGCTTGGCTTTTTTTAATGCGGCAGGTAATGGGATTGGCGTGATATTAAATCCTGATGAGCTAATTTTTGGAGCTGCTCCAGGGGATTCGACAGCTATAATTCGAGCCCAAATTTGCGCCAAATCAAAACTATTTATGCCTGCGGTAGCAGCCAAGGATAAGAAGAAAACAGTACCGTATTTTTGTTCTTGTATGCACCATGGACATAAAGATAAGCCACCAAAGTATTTGTGAGCAGATTCTTGACCGCAACTACGAAGCTGCCTCTTAAGCGAGTCAAGTTCAACAACCCAATCTCTTGCAGTTGGACGCCCAGCTGGCACACCAAGTTCGGTAAATGCTCTTTCGAATAGATTTGCAATGCCTACGGGGAGAATTTCTGGCTTTATGCTGTTTGGTGGAGGGGCCATTGCTTTACTGGCAGCATTTCGGCTAAAGGCATAGCGAAATTGTGATATTGACTTCTCCAGCGGCATGTCTCCAGACCCTGAGAAAATACCCGAAAATGGATGCCTTCCCATCAGTAGGATGTGAAATAGCAAAAGTGCCAATCCAAAGTTGTCATGGTTTGTTGTGCGTTTAATGCCTCGAAAGCTTGAATGACTTTGTAATTCTGGTGGGGTGAAATGTGGAACGCCTACTTCGGATAGGTAGTGTTTTCCGTCAGCAAATATCTGAAATGAGTCACAGTCTATAAGCTTTACCATGCTATTTCCTGAAACAAAAACAAGATTTGGATTAACATCACCGATTACATGACCGTGGTGATGAATTGCTTCGAAGGCAGCAGATACATTTCTAGCTGTATTGACTAGAAATGCCCAATCTTTATCTGGGTGGTAAATCCGTTTTCGATCGACAGGACTATAAAGATGGTGTATAGGCTCATGCCCAACAACTTTGGGCATTAAAAAACCGCGAATATGACCACCGACAGCAGTATGGAGAGTTGCCAAAGGCCATGCGGCAATTTTCTTAAGGGATTCATCGCCAACTTTGACCATTCCCTGTAGCTTAACCTGTTTTTCAAGGGAAACCATTTCATGATAGATTTTTGCTACTATGTCATTTCCAACTGCGGGGACTTCGTAGACCGATCCTTCCCCACCAGTGCCGAGTTTTTTGCCTAACGGTACACTAACTCCTTTGCTATCGAACAAATCAATCATATTGGCCGACGAGTTGCTAAAACAAGGGTCTTATCATCATCAGTTCGTTCGTTGATTTGCGGACTATTCAGGAAACTCCTTAGTTTTTCATCAAATGATTCCAGTTCAACTGGTTTTAGATTTCTGAGCACACTGAACATTGGTTCAAAAAATGGAGAGTGTGGGGTGCGTTGCTCGAATGACAATGCTAAACGCTGAAGCCCGTCACTGAAGAGGGCTACCTCGTCGATACGACTGCTTGTAACAGAGACATTTAGGTTCGCTAAAGCATCATCTTCAGTTATAAAATTTGTCATATTCGCATATAGACCCGATTCAGGCCAAAAAACAACACCTTGCGTATATCCATTGGAAGCGACGATAGCACCGTCACCAATCTGAAAGAAAACAGACTTGCTAGGGCTTAGCAATGCACCTAAAAAGGTACAGGCATAATCCCTAGCTGTTAGTGAGTTCGCATCCGCCATTTTGTATATTGTTTTCTGAATTTCCCTAACCCACTCCTCGATGCAGGCTTCATCAAGGATTGACTTTGGATTGTTAAGAGTAGCTTCAATGCTGGAGATGGCTGTGGTACAAGCTAACTCAGCCCCTTTTCCACCTTCCTTTGCACTACCTGCCCCGTCTGACACAAGACATACCAGATAATCTAAGCCATCAGCAATATAAATAACATCTGCATAGCAATCATCTTGGCAGGGTAGGCTAGATTCAGTATGGGATGTTCCGACTGTTGATGCTTTAATAACTTTCCACATCAGATCTCAGCCCATCCTTGAGGAGATTTAATTGGTACGGCGGTTCCAGGAATTGATTGAGACACTGACTTCATCGAATTAGAGAGCCATTGGAAAAGTTCTCGGAATTTCAGACCCTCTAACTTGAGCGGCTCACGTACCGATATTTGCCTAAGCACTTCCATATTTGCACCTTCTACACCTACGGCAAAAAAAGCAAACGATCCAGAGTTTTCCCCTTCACGAACCAATCCAGAAACAGATTGCCACTCATCAGTTGGTCCACCATCGGTTATGAGAAAAACCCATGGTTTGTAGTATGAAATACCGTTTGCTTTATATTCGTCTTTGCGTTGCTGAACAAGCTCAAGCCCCTGCTTGATGGCTGCTCCCATAGGAGTGTCGCCATTTGCTGAAAGATTAGGTGGGAAAAAATTATGGGCAGTATGAAATGTATTTTCGATTTTGACAGGGCCAAAGGAAATTACAGCAATTTCTACCCTTTTCATTGCTAAAGAATCATGCGCCAATTCATCCTTGAATCCCGCCAAACCAGCATTCAGTTCTGCAATTGGCTTGCCGCTCATTGAACCAGAAGTGTCGAGAAGCAACAAACAAGGGCAACGCGGCTCAGGATTATCAGCGAAATTATCTGTACCAAATGGTATTTGTTCTAGAAATATCATTTCATTCATAGTGGGCATAGTGGGTGGTATTTGTAGTGAAATTAACGTGGAAAAGAATGCTGCCGTCCAGAATAACGCGCATCAAGGTCTAACCCGTAAGACTTATCAATTGTATAGTTGATTTGCCGCCACGCAATACACCACAACAAAGACAAGGCAGCGTGTATTATTGTGGTTCTAATAGGGCGTACCAGCAAAAAGGTGGTTTGCTATCGCGAAACCACCCTACATTTGCCCACCTTACGTCATTATCTTTAGTCGTTAACAGCAGGCAAATGCCCTTGACGGGTATGCTCCAAGGAAAAGCTTTGTTTGTCAATAATTTCATTATTTTTACGAAAGCTTGTTTAGGGGCATCCCAGCCTAACAAGGGGCAAACTGACGTGAACCAATTTAATGCCTTCGGCTGTCCCGATTCGTCCGCGTCACCTGGTTCCGGTCCTACAAGGGGACTGGAACGGCTGTTCCATAAGACGTTACGCCATTTAGGGATGCCTTGCAGGTTGCCTTCGCTTCGTTCCGCTGCCAAGATTTTCAGCGGGTGATACAACTAAAAGAAGGACTTGACTACAATCGACATAACGCCAGCCAACAATACCCCAAGCATCCATCTGTTCAACTTGAGTTCCCCATCAATACGTTCAAAACGCACGCTCATATCGGCTTTAATTTCGTTTTTTACTTCAGTCAAATCATGCTTTGTGGCAAGTCCATCTTGTGCGCCGACTATCACCCGTATAACAGCCTCTGATTGTTTTTGGTCAAATCCGGCTATTTTTAGCTTGTCGACCAACTCAAGCCTATCAAAAGTAATGGTGGTCATGGTTTTAGCTCCGTATATTTAATGTTGCCAAGATAGACGCTTGAAACAGGGTTGTCAAGTTGTTGGGGTTTTGTCCGGCGTTTGCCTAGACAGTTTCGTCAAGTGTAGGGAAAACAGCAAGGTAGCTTGGGTGGAGCAATGTGGAATAGGAGGTAACCAAGCAGCCAAGCCACCAAGCCACTTCACCGGGCAATGGCTTCGACCAAACTTCGCCAACCGCCCCCCGCTATTCTTTGCCAGGCAAAAACGGTACAAAACTGACAGGGGCGAGTTTTTCAACTTTATAATCCCCAGCTGTGCGGGTAATCCGTTGCAAGGTTTGTTTGCCGCCCGCAACGCCAACTGGTATCACCATGCTGCCGCCTATGGCCAATTGCTGCAACAGCATATCCGGTATTTCCCTCGGTGCGGCTGACACCAAAATACCATCGTAGGGGGCATAATCGGCCCAACCAATAATGCCGTCACCATGCATATAACTGATATTTTTAATCAGCAAGTCGTACAAATGGCTTCGGGCGCTGCGCTGTAAGGGCAATAGCCGTTCCATGGTGTACACTTTGCCGACTAGTTGCGCCAATACGGCGGTTTGGTAGCCACAACCGGTGCCAATTTCCAGCACTTTGTTGAGCGGGCCTTTTTCCAGCAACAGCTCGGTCATTTTGGCGACGATATAGGGCTGCGAAATGGTTTGGTTATAGCCTATCGGCAACGCGGCATCATCATAAGCGCGGCTGGCTAGTGCCTCATCAACAAACAAATGCCTTGGCGTGTTACGCATGACATCCAATACTGCCGTGTTGTTGATGCCTTGGGCGGACAAACGGCTGATCATGCGCTCGCGGGTGCGTTGCGAGGTCATACCAATGCCTTGCGCTTGCGGTGTCATTTCAATCTCCTTAAGGTAGCCATGCTTTTAACCCGTTAATCCTTTCGTACCACGTCAAATCAAGTTGTAAAGGTGTCACCGACACATAACCGGCATTAATGGCGTAAAAATCAGTGCCAGGCCCCGCATCTTGCTCGCCACCGGGCGGCCCCACCCAATACAAGGTGCGCCCACGCGGGTCGGTGCTTTTAATGACTGGTTCGGATTTATGGCGTTGCCCTAAACGGGTGGCCTGATAGCCTTTAAGCTCGGCTAATGGCAGATCAGGCACGTTGACATTAAGGATGGTGTCTTGCGGCAAGGGCTTGGCGATCATGGTTTTTAATAGCGTCAAGGCCACTTGCGCCGCCGTTGCAAAATGTACCGGGTCGCTGCCTACCAATGAGATGGCCAATGCTGGCAGACCCAAAAAACGGCCTTCGCTAGCAGCGGCGACCGTGCCGGAATACAGCACATCATCACCCAGATTAGCCCCATGGTTGATGCCTGCAAACACCATATCCGGTTCGTGTTCCAGCAAGCCGGTGATAGCCAAATGCACGCAATCAGTCGGTGTGCCATCTACTTTGGTAAAACCGTTGTCGGCTAGGTGCGCCCTTAATGGCATTTCTAAGGTGAGCGAATTGCTGGCGGCACTGCGGTTACGGTCAGGGGCAACCACGGTCAATTGTGCGTGTGGGGCCAATACATTAGCCAACGCGGCGAGACCTTCTGCCAAATAACCATCATCATTGGTTAATAAAATGTGCATTATCAATAGCCCTAATTAAGAATTAGCTATAAAATTTAATATACTAGCAATATTACTCGACAAAATCACACTGTGACCCAAAAAAAACTTCCTGAGGACAGCGATTTATTCCGTAGTGCCATCGGACGCGTACAGCCTGTTAAAGCCGACAAGGTGCTGTTTGTAGCGGACAATAAACCCAAACCTTACCCCAAAACACGCACTATGCATATCGAAGAGGCGCTGACCGATGGGGTGGGGGATTACGATATTACCACGGTAGGGCAGGAAGACGCGCTTAGTTTTGCCGCTTTTGGCGCGCCCAAAAACGCGCTAAAGCAAATGCGCCAAGGTTACTTTGGCATAGATGCCGAAATTGACTTGCATGGCCTGAACAGCCAGGATGCCAAAAAATACCTGTTAAGCTTCTTGCGCGATTGTGTGATTGATGGTTGCCAGTGCGTGCATATTGTCCACGGCAAAGGCTACCATTCCCTAGACAATTACCCTATCCTGAAAAACAATCTTAACCTATGGTTGCGCCAACATCGGGATGTGCAGGCCTTTTGTTCGGCAGCACCGAAAGACGGCGGCACCGGTGCCTTGCTGGTGTTGCTGTATTTGTCAGAAAAATACCAAAAATAGTTCGGTATTGCGGAAAAATCACGGGGCTTTGACAATTTCCCTTAGTAGTGCCGTTGCGTAACAGCCCGCTGGCAAGGTGAAGCTTAGCTGCAATGCCGACCCGTCAAGAAAAGCCCATTGTAAATCGCCAACACTAACCCTTAAGGCGCGGCGGGCTTTAGCCACACCCGCCTGTTCCAAGCCTTCTGCCAGTTCTGGATATCCGGTAAGCACGGCTTGTTCAAGCACCAACGCGTCGGCGGTCACATCCGGCGCGCCTTTGCCCCATAACACCCCAGAAGGGTGGATAATGTTGGCGGCTAGCCGTCGCAGTATTTCGGCATCGGGCTGTTCTGATTTAAAACAGCTTTGTGAGCCATCAAAAAAATAAGTGTCACCGCTGAGCGCCTGCTGCCATGTGCCATTCTGCACCCGCCGGGCCAGTATGTGGTTAAACAAATAAGAGCGGGCGGCGGACAAATATAGGCTACGCTGTTCGCGCCCTGTTTTCTGGCCTTGGAACATCGCCAACGCTTTGCTGACGTTTTGGCCGGCATGACCAAAACGTTGCGGGCCATAATAATTGGCGATGCCGTGGCTTTTAATGGCCGTCAGTTGTTGTGCAGTTTGTTCGGGGTTTCCCTGCCATTCGCGCACGGTGATTTTAAAATGGTTGCCCGATAACACGCCGCGTTTCAATTTTCTGGCGTGGCGGTATATTTGCAGCACCTTAATGTTATCAGTGGCAAATTGCGCCCAGTCCGGGTCAGACTTGCCCGGCAACCAGACACTAAACCATTGGGTTGCCACGGCATGACGGTCTTTAAGGCCAGCATAGCCAATATCACGCTGACGCACATCGGCAAACTTCGCCAACTGCCGTGCGACGAATTCCGTGTTTTCGCCGGTTTTCTGGATTTGTAAAAAAGCGTGTTCGCCATCCCCCGACGGCTGGAATGCTAGCTGTTCGGTGACTATAAAGTCTTCGGGGGCATTACGGAAGTTGCCGGTGGCAAGCGGCACGCCATAGCAGTAGGGCCACTCAGGCAGGTCTATGTTCATGATTATTTAGCAGAAGAAAAAGGCGGGGCGATAGTGCTTGGCATCAGTTATTGGCTGAGCAACACTATAGCTTGCACGGCAATGCCTTCTTTACGGCCTTCAAAGCCCAAATTTTCAGTGGTGGTTGCCTTGACATTGATGCAATCCACAGCAACCTGCAAATCTTCAGCTATATTGGTACACATAGCAGCAATATGCGGGGCCATTTTGGGGGCTTGGGCAATTATAGTCATATCGGCGTTGACCAAATGGTAGCCTTTGGCTTGTACAATGCCATAAACGTGGCGCAACAATACCCGACTGTCCGCACCTTTAAAAGCAGGGTCGGTGTCGGGGAAATGTTTGCCGATGTCGCCTAACGCCACTGCGCCCAACAACGCATCGCACAAGGCATGTAGCACCACGTCACCATCGGAATGGGCAATAAGCCCTTGCTGGTATGGGATAGCCACACCACCCAGAATAATATGGTCGCCATCACCAAACCGGTGTACATCGTAGCCCTGCCCTATCCTCATGCCTGCTCCTCTCTGTGTGCTTGTTGTAAATAAAATTGCGCCAACGGCAAATCTTCGGGGCGCGTTATTTTGATATTGTCGGGGCGGCCTTCCACTATTTTAGGTTGCCAACCTTGCAGCTCCAAGGCACTGGCTTCATCAGTGACCGCCGGATTGCCTTCAGTGGCCTGTAACGCCGCCCTTAACATGCCGTAGCGGAACATTTGTGGGGTTAATGCCCGCCAAATATGGCTTCTGTCCAGTGTACCCAGAATAGTTTGGCTTTGTACGTTTTTCAGTGTATCGTGCGACGGCAGTGCCAATATGCCGCCCACCGGATCATCTATTAAGGTGTTGATCAAAAGATGGATGTCCCTGCTAGTCAGGCAAGGCCGGGCGGCATCATGCACCAACACCCAATCTTGCTCTCCGGCTTGGTCGTGCAGCGCGCTCAGCCCTGATAATACCGAATCGGCCCGTTCCCTGCCACCGGGGGCGGTGACGACTTGACTATGGTTGGCAATTGCCAGTTCTGGCCAATACGGGTCTTCGGCAGATATCGCCACACTAATAGCGGTAAACACCTCAGCCTGCAACAAGCGGGCTAAGGTTTGTTCAATAACAGTCTTACCCGCCAACGGCAGGTATTGTTTGGGCCGGTCGGCGTTCATGCGTTTGCCGACACCGGCAGCAGGCACAACGGCCCAGAACTTTGGGGAATGGCTCATCACTTACATCGCTTTGGCTGGTTATTTATGGGCAAACGGCAATTGTCGCCTATGTTACCTGAATAATGACGGGGTGGGCAGTATTGACAGCGGCTTGTTGCCTTGCTTTGATACAATCAGACTGGTTTTTGGACACACGCCTACTTTTCAACTTTGGAATCCATTATGGACAAACCACCTGCCGTCACTCTAAGCGATGCGTTTAAATTTTGGCTAAAACTGGGCTTCATTAGTTTTGGCGGCCCGGCGGGTCAAATTGCCATGATGCACTATGAGCTGGTGGAAAAACGCCGCTGGATTTCGGAAAAGCGTTTTTTGCATGCACTGAACTACTGCATGGTGCTGCCCGGGCCAGAAGCCCAACAGCTGGCCACCTATTTGGGCTGGCTGCTGCACAAAACAGCGGGCGGCATTATGGCGGGGGTATTGTTCATTTTGCCGTCACTAATATTACTGATCATGTTAAGTTGGGTTTATGTGCGCTTCGGACAACTGCCCGCCGTAGCCAGTATCCTCTATGGTATTAAACCCGCAGTAACCGCCATTGTGCTGGCAGCCGCCCACCGTATTGGCATGAGGGCATTAAAAAACAAACTGATGTGGGGCTTGGCAGCGTTATCTTTTAGCGCCATTTTCGCACTCAATGCCCCCTTCCCTTTAATCGTACTGGTCGCTGCACTGCTGGGTTCGCTGGGTGGGCGGCTCAGACCAGACCTATTTGTTATTGGCGGCAGCCACAGCGGCGACGCAAAAGACTATGGCCCGGCATTGATAGACGATGACACCCCCATCCCTGAACATGCCCGTTTCAGTGCGCCAAAATTACTGACCATAGTCCTGAGCGGCTTGTTGCTATGGGCTGGCGTATTGGGCGCATTATGCTGGCAATACGGCTGGGTAAGCACCTTACCGCAAATGGCGTGGTTTTTTACCAAAGCAGCCTTGCTGACGTTTGGCGGCGCCTATGCCGTATTGCCTTATGTTTATCAAGGCGCGGTGATTGATTTTCACTGGCTGACGGCACCGCAAATGCTCGATGGTCTGGCCTTGGGCGAAACCACGCCAGGGCCGTTAATTATGATTGTCACTTTTGTCGGTTTTTTGGGGGGCTGGCAGCAATTGCCACTCAGTGCCGATGCAGCACTGCTATCGGCCATTGTCGCTGCCATTGCAGTGACGTTCTTTACATTTTTGCCCAGCTTCGTATTTATTTTGGCGGGCGGGCCATTGGTGGAATCAACCCAAGGCAATTTAAAATTCACCGCTCCGCTATCCGCAATCACCGCCGCCGTGGTCGGCGTTATCGTCAATTTGGCGGTGTTTTTCGCTTGGCATGTGTTTTGGCCGCAAGGATTTTCTGGCCCGTTTGATAGGGTAGCCGCAGTCATTGGCGGCCTTGCGCTACTGGCATTGTTACGCTATAAAATCGGCATTATTAAAGTGATTGCCGCCGCCGGCCTAGCGGGTTGGCTACTGATGCTGATCAAACCGTTTTTTGTGGTGTGAATTGCCACTCGGGCAACCCTATCACTTCCGAATCAAGATGCCAAATGGGATATTTTTGCATAATCTTGGCAAACAACCCCGAGTCAACCCACTTGGCTAGCCAAGCTTGCACGCCACTATAACCGGACAAACCAAACCAGTTTGCATCAACGGCGGCGAATTGACGGATAAATGGAAAAATCGCCACATCGGCCAACGAACAGTGGTTGCCGCATAAATACGCTTGCCCTACCAAACAGTGTTCCAGCTTAGCCAAAAATAACGCGCCTTGTTGGCGGTAATGGCTGGCGGGGTGTTGCGGAAAACGGTCGGCGTATTTATAGCGGTCAAGCTGGTGCTTAAAATCACCGTCATTCCAAGCAATCAGCACTTGCGTCGGCTCGGGGTGTTGCCGCCAGTGGTCGGGGTCGTGTTGCGCCAAAGCCCAGTGCATAATATCCAAACTTTCCGACAACACTTGCCCCTCTGGCAATTGCAGCACGGGTACGGTGGCTTTAGGGGAGATGGCCAGCAATTCCGGCGGTTTGTTTTTTAAGGCCACTTCGCGCAGTTCGACCGCTATGCCAGCATACGCCAAGGCCAGTCTGGCCCGCATGGCATAAGGGCAGCGGCGGAAACTGTATAAAATCGGCAAGGATTGCATGGGATGGAGCGGCGGCGGGCTTTCCGTGTTGCTGGGCGATTCCTTTCGCCTTCGCTGGTCGGGTTGTCGGGTTATTACAAGCGGCTGAGCAATTCGGCCTTTTTATTGCTGTATTCGGTATCAGTCAGAAGCCCCTGATTCCACAATTCTGCCAATTTTCCAATAGCAACAAAAATATCGCCACTGCTAGCGGGGGCCGATGAGGGGTTGTTGGGTATTGTTGGCTGCAAAGCCGCCGGTTGCGGCTGATTTTGCACCACAACATTATCAATGGATATGACCGGCAAGCTGTTGACATCGACCACGCCGTATTGGCTGGTGAAGGTGATGGAACCACCGATGGATTGTTGCTGGGAAAAGCCGCCAATACGGTGATCGAGCGTGTCATACAAAGTGACATGACCGTTTGCTTCGATTGCCAAGCGGCTAATGGTGGCAAAATAGGCATAGCGCACGTTGTTTTGCGCCCCAGTGCTGTTAGGGAATTGCAAGCCAGCAGGCCACCAATTGCCGGAACTGCCTGGTGCTGGCGGCACAAACAGACTGACCGGACCGCTGCCGGTGTTGCCGTTTTGCTGTTGTTGACCACCATTAAAGTTGCCTTGTTGTTGGTTGCCTTGGCTTTGTGATTGGAAGCTGCCGGTTTGGATCAAATTAGTTTGGTTGGCAACCAAATTGGACAATTCCTGACACAACCCTGACACCGAGTTTTTCAACCCGTTATTGAACATGTCACCCAACATAATCATGCCGCCGCGCATCCATTGCCCGGAGCCGCCAAATTCTGGGTGGCTAAATTGTGCCATTGAACCGTTACCATTGATAACCGATTGCAACAAGCTACAGACCGCATCAAAACTGAAGTGGTAACGTTGTGCCAGATTGTTGATTATTTGCTGGCCTTCAGGCGTTAGCTGCATCATATTTTTTGTAACCTACTGATTAAAATGAAAGGTGGGTATTTTTACGGAGAATAGCACCTAGATAAAACTCCCTGCCAGTTTAACCGATTTATCTAGCTAGGGCTTGATTAATTTTAAAATTAGCGGGCAAGCAGTGGCTGTTGCCTGATAATCTGAGCAATGCATTGGGAAGGTTAACGCGGCACAATTTGCATCGGCAAGTTGTTTTTAGGGCGTAGGGTCAAGCGGCATTCATGGCTGACCCGTTCACCTTTAGGCAAGGTCAAGCGAAAATGCCTAGCCAATATAGCCAAACATAAAGTCGCTTCCACTGAACCAAAAAATTTTGCCAAACATACCCTTGGCCCGGCGCTGTACGGTATGTAGACAAACTTATCCGGTTTAACAGGGGCATCCGGCAAAAACCGTTCCGGTATGAAATGGTCGGGCTTGTCCCAGTACAACTTGTGCCGATGCAACAGCCAAGGTGCCACAATCATAACGGAACCTTTAGGGATACCCCGCTTGCCAATCTGGTCTTCTTCAATGGCTTCGCGTGCCAGTAGCGGAAAAGGCGGGTAGAGGCGTAACGTTTCATCAATAATGGCGCGGGTATACACCAATTTTTCATAGTCGGCAAAAATGGCTGAGCGGCTGGCCAATACGCTGTCCACTTCTTGATGTAACCGCTGTTCCACTTCCGGGCATTGGGAAATCAGATACCATGCCCAAGCCAAAGTGTTGGCGGTCGGATCATGTCCGGCCATAAACAAAACAATCAATTCGTTACGGATTTGCACGGCGGTCATCGAGCCACTGCCGCTGTCGTCCAATTGGCTTAACAGACGGCCCATCAAGGTATGATCGTTGGCACTATTGGCCGCCTTGGCAATGGCATTATCCACTATGTCATGGATACGTTTGGCTGATTTGTGGGCTTTGCCCAATTTTAAGCCCGGTATCCAATTGGGTAAGGCAAAAAACGTGGCGATATCCATTTGTTCAATAGCGGCTTGATAATCAGCGAAGCTTTGCATGATCTGTGTGGCTTGTTTTGCACCCAAATGCTTGCCAAACAACGATAGGCAGATAATTTCTGCCGTCAATTGCCCCATTTGCGGCAAAACATCCAAGGTTGCCCCAGCGGGGATTGCCGACCACTCACGCACACGCTCCTCCGTGGTTTTGATCATGATATCGGCGTACTTGGCCACTTGCTTAGGGCCGAACAAAGGGGTTTCAATAGCCCGGTGTTTGTGCCAAATGTCCCCGTCACTGATAAACAGCCCATTGCCCAGCAAAGGTTCTAACGCCTTGCGCATCAACAGGCTTTTTTTCTCGTACTTGCTGTTTTGGGTGACCAGTACATGCTTGACGGTTTCAGGGCTGCTGGCTATAAAAATCCAGCGGTTGAGGATTTTAGTGGAGCTAAACTTATGGGAAAAGCTTTGTTCCGGCCAGATTGACAGCAAGTCGCGCCGAACCGCTTTTAAAGTGTCCAGTGGGCCCAATTCTTTACTGGGGCGATGCGGATAAGGGGGAATAAAGCCTGTCATAATGACTGTCCGTTAGCAAGCAGTGGTGGGGGCAAGATACAGGCCTTAATGATTAGTCAGCAATAATTGCCCAGCAAATCAGCCACACTGTGGTTGGCTATACCATGTACAGTGATACTTTTTTTAATGGTGCGGTTATAATTCTCGTGCAGATGGCCATGAAACAAGCGTTTAACACCCATAGCCGATGCCAGCTCGCTAATCACATGAAAACCATAGCGATGCGAGCCTGGGGCCTCGTGAGTCACCAAAATATCGGCTTTTAATGACTTTAACGCGTCAAACTCATCGGGCCATATCGCCGACAAATATTTCAATGACAAGCTGCGCTGCTTATTACCGGCTGCCCGATCAAGCAAATAATGCTGTTTGCCAGCCCAGACCGGCTCTTTGGGGGGATACCACACCCTACCTAAAAAAATACCACCCAAGCCCGCTACCTTAAGGCCGCCAATCTCCGTGACTTTTAAATGCAGGGCGTTGTCTTTTAGGGCAGAATTAAACAGATTATTGTATTTTTCAGGGGTTTGGAAATCGTGGTTGCCGGGAATCCACCAAATTTCTGTCAACGGGCTAATCTCTTCCAGATACATTTCCAACGGCTTGTCCAAATCATAGTCACCCAAAAGGATGACCGCTTCCGGGCGATGCTTATGGACGGCTGCAATGATCGGGTCAAAGTTCCCATGCGGATCACCGGCAAATAATATTCTGTCTTGTCGGCTCATTGTGTGTCGCCGCCTTAAAGTGGGCCGATCAAGGCAGCCATCTCCATTATAGATTGTTGGCTAGGGTAAATTGTGCAAGGGCTTGTTGTTCAGACCATTTCCCTTGCCTTGTCGAAAGCTTGCCGAAAATCCAAATACAAGGGTATGTCAGTGGACAACATGGAAGCCAACATGGCGTTTTGCAGTTGGTATTTGACATTGCCAACCGCCAAAGAACCCACACCCACGGCATTTTCCAAGTGGCTGGCGTGGATTAAAGGGGTGCCCAAATCACCGCGCTTGACCCCCTCTATGCCTAAGGGCGGCACCGCATTCACATCACCAGCCACTTTCAATTGTTGGGCCGCCGCCAGCACTTGTGCGTTCAACACTTGGATACCGGCTTTAGCGGTACAAAACACAATATCGGCCAGTCCGATCAGCTGGGCTTTTTCAGGGTCATTAGCCGCCACAGCCGCTGTTAAGGTGGTGCCAAAACGGCGGTTATAGGCACCTGCCACATCTTGTGCGGTGTCTAACGACAAGTGATCCACCAGCGCCGTATCGGCCCCTGCCAAGGAAGCAATGACCCCCGTAGCAATACCGACCGGGCCGGTGCCGCCAAACACCAATGCCTTACAGTCTTTCAATGCCTTACCATGAACAAGCTGCAGTTGTTTTTCCACACAGGCCACCAATGCGGCAGCGGTGGTGAACGCGCCACTCGGGTCGGCAAACACCGATACAGCAAACGGCGGCACCATAGCCTGTTTGCTGGCAGTCAACATATCAATGGCCAGCCCCAAATCGCGGCCACCAATAAAAATACCGGTGCGTTTGACACCAGCAGGGCTACGGGAGAAAATCGCATCTTGGGTGAGCCCGTACACGCTCTCCAATTTGACATTGCTGTAGGGCATAAGCACATCAAACCCCGCATCCATTGCCATATTAATATCAAACGGGCTATTGTGCGGCATCGGATCAAACATGTGCAGGATACTACGCTTCTCCATGGGTAAACCTCAAAAATAGGGGGGAACGACAAAAATAGTTAAGCGTTGGCTTTAACGTAATCCCTAGCGACCTCAAAGGCGTGTTCAAAATGCAAGTATTCAGGTTTTTCGCTACCTAACATCCTTTTTAACAACAGGTTTTGTGCCTGATATTTCACGTTGCCGATAGCCAGCGCACCAATGCCCACTGCGCCGCTCACCGAACCTTCAATGGCGGTGCCGTTATGGAAGGCATCAACCCCGGCAATACCCGCTGGCGGCACTGCATTGACATCGGCAGCCACTTTTAATTGCCCTGCCGAAGCAATTAGTTGCGCGCTTAACAGCTCAATGCCAGCGGCCCCAGTGGCAAACACCACGTCAGCGGTTTTGATATATTCGGCTTTGTCGGCATCCGCACCGGCTGTGACGGTAATTTTGCCCTCGCCAAACTCTTGGCTGCACAGGTCAGCCACCATTTGCGCCTTGTCCAATTGCCGGCCAATAATTCGCACATGGGCACCCGCTTTTGCCGCAATCACTGCTGCCGCTTGGCCTACCGGCCCAGTGCCGCCCAAAGCTAAGATATTTTTGCCTTCCAAGGTGGTGTTAAACTTTGCCAACAATTCCCGCTCCACCGCTGCCACCATGCCCGCCGCCGTGGTGAATGCACCGCTAGGGTCGGCAAACACCGATACTTCAAACGGTGGCACCATAGACCGTTTGGCCATTTTAAGCATGTCCATTGCTTGCTTGGTGTCGCGACCGCCGATAAATATGCCGGTGCGCTTAAGGTTTTTGACACTGCGCGAGAAAATGGCATCCTGCACCAAACCTTGCACCTCGCTAGGCTCAACATTGGTATAAGGCAAAGCAGTGACCCAACCGGCATCCAATGCCATATTAACATCGAATGGGCTTAAGTTTTTGGCTGTGGTCAGCATGTGTAAAATGAATTGTTTTTCCATGATAGCTCCTTAATAGTCTTGTCCGTAGAGTATAAAAGAAAAGGCCGCAGAATGACACTGCCAGCCAACCGATGCTTTGATTGATAGCGGGCAATTTGCCGAAATCTGAGAATTTGGCAGTTTTTTGCGGACAAATCAGCGTTAAAGTTTTATGATAGCCCGTTTATTAATCCAATCAATAGGATATACAATGCAAGTTGCTGATAACAAAGCTGTTTCCATCCACTACACCTTAACAAATGACGAAGGTGAGATTATTGACAGCTCCATCGGCGGAGAGGCATTGGCCTATCTTCATGGTGCCGGCAATATCATATCCGGGCTTGAAAATGCCTTGGCGGGCAAATCCGTCGGCGAAAAAATGAATGTCCGTATTGAAGCGGAAGATGCCTACGGCGAATTTATGGAAGACCGTATCCAAGTCATTTCCCGTGATATGTTCGATGGTATTGACACTATTGAAGTGGGCATGCAGTTCCATGCCGATGTCAGCGCCGGTCCTGGCATAGTCACCGTCATTGAAGTGGCGGGCGATGACATCACCATTGATGGCAACCACCCTTTGGCAGGCATCCCGCTAACTTTTGACGTTGAAATAATCGATATCCGTCCCGCCACCGAAGAAGAAATAGCGCACGGCCATATCCACGGTGAAGGCGGCCACCACCACTAACGGGTGCTGGGCTGGCAAAGGTAAGGCGGGGCATGGTGTCTAGTCCTTTCACTGTTAGCCCCCCCCAAAAAAAAACGCACCGCTTGCCAGACGGCTTACAAAAAAATCAGCCAATTATCATATTTTCACACCGCTACAATAGCACCCAAAAGCTATTAATAGCTTAGTGCCAAGCCCTTGCTAAGGCAATTATTTCACCCATAAAAAAGCTTATTAAACAATACATAACTATGCGGCAATAAAAGCGGCAATAAAAATTGACACCCTGTCGTTGCCATCCTATTATCAGCCACGATGAATAACAATACACTGACAAAAACCGAACACTTGCTAGGCTAACGGACATTATGGATGCTGGCAGGCCTAACCTCACACAGCTAACATGATCAAGGAAACCCACCATGACCTCCCCAGTCACCCTAACCGCCGCCCAAGCCTTGGCGTACGCCAAAACCTCAACCGCCCCTCTCATCATCCAAGACACTAACGACAACATAGCCGCCAGTGCCGACGCACTGGTCGCCTTGGCAGCGCAAATTGTCTCGTTGCAGGGTGACTACAGCCTTTTCTATTCATCCCTCAGTACCGCCGACTTCCTGGCGTTGTCCACCAAGACGTACTATAAAGGCAGCCTCGAGGCATTCACGAAAGTTACCGACACTGCGACCAATATTGCAGCCAACGCTGCTGCTTTAGGAACTTATGCGGCGGGGCTGGCTCATGCCAAAACCCAAACCGACCTGACCCTCACCATCAACGACACTGCGGCTAATATCGCAACCAACGCCACCGCTCTGCAGACGTTGGCGGCGGGGCTAGCCCAGGACACTGATGGTTATGGCTACAACGGCAACAGCCTGATCCTCACCGTCGACGACAGCGCAGCGAATATCGCAACCAACACCACCGCCCTGCAGACACTGGCGGCGGGGTTGGCCCAAGATTCTTATTATTTTTCTGGCTACAAAAACAACAAAAACACCCTGACTTTCACTATCAACGACACGGCAGCCAATATTGCAACCAACGCCACCGCCCTGCAGACGCTGGCGGCGGGGCTGGCCCAGGATACTTGGGATTCTGGCTACGGCAACAACAACACATTGCACCTCACCATCAACGACACCGCGGTCAATATCGCCGCCAATGTCACCGCCCTGCAGACGCTGGCGGCGGGGCTGGCTCAAGATACTTACCATTCTGGCTACGGCAACAAC
>CAIYOW010000091.1 GCA_903927955.1 uncultured Methylococcaceae bacterium
GTCATGCCGGGGGCGCGCATGTTGAAAATGGTGGCAATGATATTGATGGCGCCCATGATAGAAGAAATACCCAACAAATGCACAGAGAAGATGGCGAATGGCAGGGCTTTGCCTGTTTGCAACACCAACGGCGGGTATAAAGTCCAACCCGCTGCTGGTGCGCCGCCTTCCATAAACAAGGTGCTGGCTAATAGCAAGACACCTGCCACCAGCATCCAGAAGCTCATGTTATTCATGCGTGGCAGAGCCATATCAGGCGCCCCAATCATCATGGGGATCATCCAGTTGGCCAAACCGACAAAAGCCGGCATAACCGCGCCAAACACCATAACCAATGCATGCATGGTGGTCATGGAGTTGAAAAACTGCGGCTCAACAAATTGCAATCCGGGTTCAAACAATTCGGCACGGATGACCAATGCCATAATGCCGCCAATAAAAAACATGGCTAAGGCAAACAGCAGGTACAGGGTGCCAATGTCTTTATGGTTGGTGGTGATTATCCATCTTAACAGCCCTTTTTGTGGGCCATGATCGTGATCATCGTGATGATCGTCATGCTCAGCTACAACAGCGGACATAATTTATTACCTCAAAATATTGGAAAATGTTTGCAAACAACAGTCTGGTAAGACCTTAGTCGTCATCCTCTTCTGGCGGCAAAGCCGCTTGCAGCTTTTGGATGGCGGACGGCTGGACAACCGCGTTGGCGGCGTCACCCCAGCTATTACGGGTATAGGTGACAACCGCTGCGAAGTCTTTTGCATTGAGCGAGTGGCCAAAAGCAGGCATCATGGCTTTACCCTGCAACATCAGGTTGATTTGGGCATTTATATCGCCTTTGACAATAGCACTGCCTGCCAATGCAGGGAACGTTGGTGCCATACCCTGCCCTTCTGGTTGATGGCATGACCCGCAATTACTGGCATAAACGGTTTTACCCAATGCGACCAGCTCATCTTTTGACATATCAGCAATCGGCTCAACGGGCTTGGCATCCGCTGGCACTTCTTTAGGTGCGCTGGCTTTTGTTTCGCCTTTGGCTTCTGTGGATTTTTTCGGCAACAGCTCCTGAATAGCTTTGGGCTGGATCTCATCGCCAACCGTGTTGCCCAAGGCGTTACGGGTATAGGTAATGACTTGTGCCAGCTCGTCAGCTTTCAACATTTTGGCAAAAGCAGGCATGGCACCTTTACCATTCAGGATCAAATTGGTTTGCACTTGGATATCGCCTTTGACCACAGCACTGCCGGTCAGGGCAGGGAAAGCGCCGGGCACCCCTTTACCATCAGGCAAATGGCAGGTAGAGCAATTTTTTGCATAAATGTCTGCACCTTTAGCCACTAGCTCGTCATGGCTTTGGTCGCTCAGGTCAGAACCTTTTTTGGCTTCTTCAAGGGTCTTTTTAACCCATGCTTCGTAATCGGGTTTATCCATTGCAATAACAACTACTGGCATAAAGCCGTGGTCTTTACCGCACAATTCGGTGCATTGCCCACGATAGGTGCCCGGTTGGTCGACGGATGTCCAAGCTTCATTGACAAAACCTGGGATGGCATCTTTTTTCCAGCCCAAATCAGGCACCCACCAAGAATGGATCACATCGGCGGCGGTGAATAGAAAACGGATTTTTGTTTTGGTCGGAATGACCAAAGGATGATCTACATTTAACAGGTAGTGGGGCACGGAACGCGGATCAATGCCGGAATTCAATTGGCGTGCTTTGTTGCTGGCATCATCCAAACTACTGAAGAAACGGATACCGTTGTCGAGGTATTCGTATTCCCATTTCCATTGCCAGCCGGTGACTTTCACGGACATGTCAGATTGTTGCACATCATCCAATTCCATCAATGTTTTGGTGGCCGGAATAGCCATTGCCACCAAAATGAGCGTGGGGATAATAGTCCAAATGATCTCCACGGTGGTGTTTTCGTGGAACTGGGCCGCCTCATGACCTCTCGATTTACGATGATGGTAAATAGAATAGAACATAGTCCCAAAAACGCCGACACCTATGGCGACACATATCCATAATATGAGCATGTGCAGGTCATAAACATCATTACTGACTTTGGTGACCCCCTTCATTAGGTTGAGCGTGTAGTCCGCGCGGACTGTCCCAATGCTTGACGCCATTGAGACCAGAGTCGCGAATAGTTGCTTTTTATTGTTCACTGAGCAGCCCCTTCTTTTGTAATAAAAACTTGTGTACACCGACTGGTATTGGGCAATGGACGGCAGACCCACGCCATGAGTGGTGTTTTATAAATAAGCACACTTAAACTGTGCAATTTTAACCGATGATGGCGAGGTATGCCATAAGCCATCATTAATAAAATGACATTTTCTATCTGTTTGCCTGCAGCTGGCAATAAAAAAACACCAACCCTTTGAATTTTATAACCAAAGAAATGTTAATTAATTTTTATGGGGGGTGCTGCCGATAGCGGGCCGGTTAGCCTTGCCCATGCCTGCAAATAGCACACGGCCTAGGCAGCTTTTGCCTTGGCGGTTGCAGCGACAGGCAAATGATTTGGCAAGGATACCATTAACTTTGGTAGCACCCAATAGCTTTAATTAATACCCCAAAAATTGCTGAACTTTCAATAAAATATTTTGCCCTTATGGCAAATTTAGTGCTACCATGAACCGCTGTACAAAGTTTGAGCCGGCTATGCTAGTTAAGACCGGGATTTATAAAGCCATTAAATTTGGCGTTTTTTTAAAGAATTAAGAGTGTGATATGTCAGATCAAGTTGTAGGTACCGTTAAGTGGTTCAATGATGAAAAAGGCTTTGGTTTTATTGAACAGGAAGGTGGCAAAGATGTGTTCGTCCACCACAGTGCAATTAACGGCTCCGGACGCAAAACCTTGCGCGAAGGCCAAAAAGTGACCATGCAAGTCACTGTAGGCCAAAAAGGCCCGCAAGCAGAGAACGTAACCCCCGCATAATAAATTCTCGAAGCGGCCTCAAGGGCAGCACTGCCTTTGGGTTCGCTTCACGCGAATTTTACAGTACCCTACCAACCTGTCACTTGTACTGGGTTGATCTGTATATCACAAATTTATCATTGCTTGCCACAATGGCAACATTGCCAAAAAGTTTTTTTAATGGCAAATGGTAATTCAGGTGACGGTTGCCAATCACCCACAGCTGGCCTTTTTTTCGTAACACCCTAGTTGCGCCATTGAACATGGCGGTGGCAATTTGCCCGCCTATGGCCTGTTGCTGATGAAAAGGCGGATTACAAAATATCATATCCGCTGAGTGTTCCGGTGTCACGGTTAAGCCATCTGCCACTAAAAAATGTGCATCCCGCGCGTTGCCGAAGGCACGACGAAAATTATCTTCGGCCGAAGCCACAGCCATAAAGGATTCATCAATAAAACAGATGTTGGCCTTGGGGTTGCGGGAAGCCACCATAAGCCCCACCACGCCATTGCCGCACCCTAAATCGATAATGTCCGAAGGTTCGGATAATGCGGGCAGGTGTTGCAGAAAAAACCGCGTGCCAATGTCCAAGCTGTCGCGGGAAAATACGTTGGCATGGTTACTTATCTGATAGGGGCTGTTTTCCAGTTGATAGTGTACGGGATAGCGGTTGTCCGGGACTTTTATGCCGCCCTGCCATTTGACCGTGATTAATCGGGCTTTTTTTTGCGCCAACGATGTTGATGTCGGCCCTAAATACTGTTCCAACAGCCGCCAAACGGATGCTGGCAGCGCTTTTATCATGCCAGCCACCAGGATGTGCGAAGATTCGTTGAGCCGAGGGCGCAGGTACTGTAGCTGGTATTCTAATAACGCCAACGTTTTGGGTGCCTTTATCAGCAACACATCGATATGCCCGGAACTGACCGCCAAACTATCTTGCAATTGCACCGATGAATCCGCTAAGCCGTTAATTTTCAGGTTGTCGCGTATGGCTTGCTGGGACAAGTAAGAGTCGGAAATGGCAACCGGCAAACAAGCATGCAAGGCTACGGCTAAAGCACCGAAACTGTCGTTGACAATGACCACTTTCATGCCTAATGCTGGCAGTGCGTGTTCTGCCAAGTAGCCCAACAAATATTCATCCGCCGCGTCCCATGCCCTTAACAATTCGTTAGGCCGCTTGGGTAGGCGCTCCAGCACAAACCCGCCTTGGGGGGCTTTAAGCTGTGTATCTACCCATTGTGCCGCCATTGTAAGCCACTCAGGCACGCGACATAAATTTGCCGGTTTCGGTGCTGATTTTGATGAGTTCGTCCGTTTCTATGTATTCGGGCACTTGCACTTCCAAACCGGTCGCTAGCCGGGCGGTTTTGGTGCGGGCCGATGCCGACGAGCCTTTGAGGGAAGGCGGCGTTTCAATGATGGGCAACACGACTGAGCTGGGCAATTCAATGGCAAAAATAGCATCTTCTATCAATAAGGCCACTATCCCTTCCAGACCTTCGGTCAGATACTCGATTTGGCCTTCCAAGTCGTCTTCGCTTAAGGTGTATTGGCTGTAATCTTCCAAGTTCATGAAAATGTAGCTGTCGCCATCCTTGTAAGAAAACTGCACTTTTACTTTGCTTAAATCAGAGTCTTTAAAAAAATCTTCGCCTTTTAGTGACTCATCCAGTTTCTGGCCTGTTTTTAAATTATTGAAGCGCACTTTATATAAGGTGGTTGCGCCTCGGGAAGATGGGCTTTTTGCCTCCACCTGCTTAACCACATGGGGTATGCCGTCAATTTCAACCACCATGCCACGTTTTAAATCACTCGCTTTTGCCATATTCCCCTCCTGTTAGGTTTGCTGGACTTAAATGCCTGTTGCCAAATTTTTGCTTGCTAGCTGCGCTTTTTTCAGTCTTGCCCGCTGCATTTTTTCTGCTTCAAACTGAGCCTTGCGGGTATTTTTGACCTCATAACGGTGCTTGGCCCATGCCGACTGCTGTTTTTTATCCCTGCTAATACCCGTTTCCGGTAATGTCTGCATCACTATACAATCGACCGGACAAGGTGCCACGCACAATGAACAACCGGTACATTCATGAGCTATCACGGTGTGCATTAGCTTGGCCGCGCCGATAATGGCATCGACCGGACAAGCGTCAATGCATTTGACGCAGCCGATACAGTCTTGCTCGATAATAACCGCCACTTGAGCGGGCTTATGGCTACCGTAACGGGTATCCAAAGGCTTAGAGGGGCGACCTAATAATGCTGCCAAATCGGCAATGCCTTGTTCGCCACCAGGCGGGCATTGGTTAATGTCCGCCCGGCCTTCGGCAATTGCTTCGGCGTAAGGCAAGCATCCTTTAAATCCGCATTGCCCACATTGTGTCTGAGGCAATAATTCATTTATTTCGTTTATTTTTGGAGGGTAGTTCATGGCTAGCATCGCTTCCTGACAAGATGAGGACTGCTGGCTTGACCGCACGCTTGCATTCAATGGGCCGGTCAAGCCAGCTTGGCTGATTAAATGTGCAAAATAACAGCACCCGATCAGCATTGCCCCATTAGAAATGGGGAAAAAGACCATTTTATGATATTATTTGCCAACAGAATATGTGCTTGCCTGTTATCGTCCAAAACTTTATATCATGCCATAAAATCTTCAATGACACACGCAAAGGATAACCACCTAATGAGAATTGATCTGCCGCCTGCTTTTTCCAAAAATCGGCTGAAACCCATCAAACGGCTCTTTTTCGCCAGTATCTTAACCTTGGCTTGCCCCGCCCATGCAGAAATCAACGTGGCTTTCTATTCTGGCCAATCGTTTGTCGATAATGGTGATCTGTCTTTAAACCAAGGCAAAACCAACCTTAATTTCAATGATGTCAGCTGGAATGACAAATCATTTGAAGCGCCCATTTTTTACGGTGCGCGAATTGGCTATTGGTTGGATAGCGCACCCAACTGGGGCTTTTCAGTTGATTATGCGCATTTGAAAAATTATTTGGAATATGACAAAAATGCCTTTATAAGCGGCACAAACGCAAATGGTGACAGCGTTAATAGCGTGGAGCCAATCACTGACCATATCCAAAATTTTAATATGTCGCATGGGGTCAATACGTTGACTTTCAATGGGCAATACCGCTGGTTTCCTTCAGGCAAACGTGACAATAGTTTGTTAGGACGGATGCAACTTTACTCAGGTCTGGGCGCCGGCTTTAGCGTCCCACATGTTGAAGCCCTGATTAGGGGAGTCCAAACTTACGAATATCAAGCAGGGGCGGGGCCGGTCATCAATGGCATGTTGGGCGTGAATTATGATTTGATCAGCTTCCTGTCCGGTTTTGCGGAGTATAAGCTTACTTATGTCAATGTTGAAGACAGCCTGAAAGGCGGTGGCACGATCAGCACCGAGACGGTCAACCACCAATTGATTTTTGGCTTGGCGGCGCATTTCTGATACCGATGGCGCAATCAGCGGGCAAGCTTCACCCACGGTTGGCTTTGGCCTTGCCCAGGGTGGTTTGTGACCCTAAAGCGGCTTGCCTTGTTTCCACCCAATGCCCTGCTTAAAGCCCATAGGCTTTACGCTTGCGCCAGAATGTTGCCCGGCTCATACCTAGTGAGTCGGCGGCAGAATTGATAGCACCGTTGTGTTGTTGCAAGGCTTGGCGAATCAGCAGGGCTTCTTGTTCGCGGGGTACGGCAACACGGGCGGGTGGCTCTGGTTGGCCGGGCGGTTCTATAAACTCCGGCGGCAGCTCAGCCAGCCGTAAAGTGCCGCCACGGCCAACCGCAAAAGCGTATTCTATGACGTTGTGCAGTTCGCGGACATTACCTGGCCAAGCATAATCGAGCAGTAATTTCATTGCCTGTGGTTCGATTTTGTCGATATGCCTGACCTGCCCGTTATGGATGTGGATAAAATGCCAAAGCAGCAGGGGTATATCTTCGCGCCGTTCGCGTAGTGGGGGTATGAAAATGGGCACAACCCGTAACCGGAACATCAGATCTTCGCGGAATTGGCCATTTTTAACCGCTTCGCGCAACGACCGATGCGTAGCCGCCACCAATCGCACGTCAACATCAATCGTCTGGTTGCCCCCCACCGGAATATAGTTACGTTCTTGAATGACCCGTAACAGTTTGGCCTGTAAATCGAGTGGCAACTCCGCCACCTCATCAAGAAACAAAGTGCCGCCGTGGACTCTTTGGAACAGCCCGTTATGATCTTTTATTGCTCCGGTGAATGCCCCCCGCACATGTCCGAAAAGTTCGCTTTCCAGTAAACTACTGGACAGTGCCGCGCAGTTAATCGCCAAAAAAGGGCCGGCATGGCGGGCACTGAGCTTATGGATGGCTTTGGCAACCAGTTCTTTGCCTGACCCGCTTTCACCTCGCACTAATACGGTTGCGGTGGTTTCGGCGGCGTTTTCAATAATCCTAAACACTGCCTGCATGGCAGGGGAACGGCTTAATAGGCCTTGGAAACGGGTCTTTTTTTCGGATGTTTTTGGCTGTGGCGAAAAATTGGCGGCTTCGCTTGTTGAAGCCAATGCCAATAGCACCAAAGCGCCCGCATAGTGTCCATTGGCATCTTGCAATAGGCGTACTGTTTGTGTGCACTGTAGCAGTTGCCCATCTGCCTTGGTATGTGCGGGTGCAAGGGTGATGGTGGCAGCTTGCAAAATGTGCGGCATGGTTTCTTTGCTCCCCGGTAAAACCGCTTGGCCCAGCACGTGGCGCTGAAGGTATCCGGTCAGCCGTTCGGCGCCACGGCTCCAAAGCATTAGCCGGTTATGCCTGTCCAGCAGATAAAAGGCTTGCTGATCAATGAGTTCAAACAGGGCTTGGTTAAGCGTGGTGAGCTTATCGCCTTGCATTAACCCAGCTCCTTGGTGGCGTCTTCGGTGCGGGCAAATACTTGCCCGGGCTGCATTTGCTTTAGAAAATCAGTTTTTTGCAGCTTTTCCAGCACCTTGCTTTTGGCTTCCGAGATGTTCAACGATTTTCCAGCCTGTTGTAGGCTGCGGTTAAAATGCCCTAGGGCTTCCAATGCGGTCGCATCAATATCATTGACCGACGTGCAAATCAGCACGACATGACGGGTATTGGGCTTTTTTTTCAGTTCGGTTTCCAAGTAGTCTTCTATGGAGTGGATATTGGCAAAGGTGATGCTTTCTTCAATCCGCACCAGCAACAGATGATGCCATGTTTCTACGCTGTGCTTGCTGATTTGCACCGCTTGGTTGCCCGCCACCCCGACCACGGCAATATGAGGCTGGCTATTTTTGCGCAATTGGCTGCCAATAGTCAAAATAATGCCTAAGGTGATGCCTTCCTCTATGCCCAATATAAGCACCCCAAGCAAGGTGACTAATTCGGCTATGCCGTCACCACGGTCATAGCGCCAAGTGTTGATGATGTGGCTGACCCGAACGAGTCGATAAATGGCCATCAATATGATGGCGGCCAGTGCCGCTTTGGGAATTTGTTCAAACCAAGGGCTAAAAAAAATAACCGCAAAAAATAAGAGGGTTGCGGCGATGATCATGGCCATTTGGGTTCTTGCACCGGCGGAGAAATTGACCATTGTCCTGCTAAAACCACCCGCCACCGGCATACCACCGGAAACCGCCGCCACTAGATTGGCAACGCCTAGCGCAATCAGTTCTTTATTGGGGATAATTTTCTGGCCTCTCAGGTTGGCGGTCACTTTGGCAATGGCCACACTTTCCACATAGGCGATCAAGGCGATAAAGGCACTGTTTGGTAGCAGCAGGCGCGCCGCTTTGGCATCAATAAATCCAATGGACAATTCGGGCAAGCCTATTGGCACTTGGCCTACTAAAGCGACCTGTTGTTGGTCTAAATTGAAGTACGCCACTGCTGTAGTCGCCAGCACCACCGTCAATAAGGGGCCGCATTTGCTAATAGCGGTCAACAATGCCAGGTTTACACCGGCGTGTTTAAGTACTATGGTTAGGGGCTTGCCAAAAAACACCAATAATGCCAGGCAACCGCTGCCAATAATCAGGGTGTAGCTGTTGGCGCCTTGCAAGTAGCTGCGGTAGCAATCGGCATTTAGACCACAGGATGGCGGCTTTAAGCCAGCCAGTTGCGGCAGTTGGCTGGCAATAATCAAGAGTGCCGCACCGCTGGTAAAACCTGCCAGTACGGGGTGGCTAATAAAATTCACCAGGCCGCCCATTCTTAGCATAGCCATAATTGACAGGATAATGCCAACTTCGGCCGATAAAATCAGCGAATTTTGTACTGGGTTGCCCAATGCGCTGACTGCGGGCGTTGCCAAGATGCTGGCAACCATGATGGCGGCGATAGAAACCGGGCCAACCGACAAGGTGCGGCTGGTGCCTAGCAAGGCATAGGCAATCGGCGGCAAAATGCTGGCATACAGCCCCATCTGCGGCGGCAAGCCCGCTAAAATGGCATAGGCGATACCCTGCGGGACCAACAATATGGCGGTGATGATCCCTGCAAACACATCACTGCTGAAATCATTGCGGTCATAAGTTGTTAACCCCGCTAATAGCGGGAAATGCTGGCTGATGCTGGTCTGTTTGTGGCTAATGTCTGTCATTTTTCCTGAGTAAGTTATGGTATCTGAACAGAACTAAAAATCCGTCTGGCTCTTCTTAGTAGTCACCAAAATACCTCTAGTGGATATAGCTAGTGGATATAACTGCCAATCATTCGCCGACTGAACCCAGCAAAACCGGCAGAGTATGCCGCCCTTGCCGGGTTAGGTATTACGCTAAACTTTTTTTACAAAACGTTTGGCATACGTTTCCAAATGCGGCAGGTCAATACGCCAACCTTTCAGCATGATATGCCAGTAAAGCCAAGGGAAACCGGTGGTTTTGCCCCACCACCACAAGCGGCGGTTTTTGCGTGGGTCCAGCAGCGGGAATGATGGCGTAACTTTTCCGCCGTAAGAAAATTCCGCCAGCATCACAGTGTCCAGTGATGTGGTCAACGGGCACGAGCCATAACCATCGTAGCAATGATGAGGGGCTTGGCTATGCATCAGTGCCAAGATGTTATCAACCACAACCGGCACTTGCTTACGGATAGCCGCTGCGGTTTTGGCATTGGGCGTCGAACCGGCATCACCGAGACCAAAAATATTGGCGTAGCGGTTATGCTGCAAGCTGTTTTCGTTGACATCAATCCAACCCGCTGCATTTGCCAATGGGCTGTTTTTGATAAAATCAGGCGCACTTTGCGGCGGTGTGACGTGGATCATGTCAAAATTTTTGCTGACCGTCTGGCGGTTGCCTTCTGCATCGGTGACTTCAAACGTGGCCGTTTTGTTGTCGCCGTCAATAGCTATCAGATTACAGTTAAAATGGGTTTTGAGACCGTAATCGGCAACCACACCCTTTAATGCTTCCGCGAAGAAAGGTACGCCAAACAAGCTGGGGGTGGCAGTGCACAGTTCTAGGGTAAATTTATCCAAAATGCCTTTTTTTCGTAACCGGTCTGCCGCCAAATACATGATTTTTTGCGGTGCACCGGCACACTTGATGGGCATTGGTGGCTGGGTAAACAATACTGTGCCTGATGCTAGGTTTTGCAGGCATTGCCAAGTATATTCGACCGTTTCTGGCGAATAATTGCTACAGACTTGGTTTTTGCCTAGGGTTTCTGCTAAGCCATGAATTTTGTGCCAATCCAATTGCAAGCCCGGACAAACCACCAAATAGTCATAGGCCAGCACACTGCCACTGCTTAACTGCACGGTGTTTTCATCGGGATTAAACGCTGTCACCGCATCTTTAATCCAGCTGACCGAAGCGGGAATTAAATCCGCTTCGTTACGCAACGTTTGTTTTAAGGTATAAACACCACCACCCACCAAGGTGAAGCCCGGTTGATAATAATGCTTGTCAGACGGCTCAATCAGGCCTATACCTATATTAGCGTTGACTTTACGTAGGTTATTGGCAACAGAAACGCCTGCTGCGCCACCGCCGACAATCAGGACGGCATAGTGTGGTTGGGTCATAAAATCCTCCAGGTCATAATAGGTTGTTTTAGTTTTTATAAACAAACGTTGGTTGTTAATGGCCGGCTGCTTTAGCCTAGCTAGGCAATGGCAGCGACCCTATACCTTTTGACCTAAAATAGCCAAGTTGTCAACATCCAATCATTTTTGCCCGTTATCCGCTTAACCCGCTGTTTTTTGCCAAGCCTCAAAACCACCTGCCATAGATAACACACTGTTATAGCCTAAATTTTGTAAGGTTTGTGCGGCTAATGCTGAGCGTCCGCCGGTTTTGCAATATAGCAATACGGTTTTGGATGGGTCAGCCAATTCGGGTAATGCCGTATATTTGAATTCCAGCACGCCCCGTGGCAGCAATAGGGCGTTATCGATGTGCGCCGCTGCAAATTCGCTTTCCTCGCGGACATCCAGCAATACGATATTGCCTTGTTTAAGCAATTGCCGTGCGGCCTCGACACTGATTTCCGTAATGCGTTGCTTGGCGGCAGCAACCCAGTCTTGCGGGGTGGCTTGGACCCGGACGGGGGGCGCTATCTCGCGCACCGCAACGGCATCTTGCCGTTCATTTTCATCCAAGCCGCAGTAGCGGTTAGCCGGTACCGCCTGCTCGATCAACCTTGGCTTAGGCAGATTCAGACCAGCCATAATGGCGATAAATTCGTCGCGGTTTTTACCCGCCAGACGGGGGTTGCTGGTGCGCTCTTGGACAATATTACTGACCCAGCGGCCTTGGTAATCGTGACCAGGGTAAACCAAGGTGTCATCGGAGAGTGTGAACAGTCGCTGGGTGATGCAGTCGTACAACGCGCCCGCATCGCCGCCTTGGAAATCGGTACGACCACAACCGCCTATCAATAGTGCGTCGCCGGTAAAAAGACGGTCACGCCATAAATAAGATACGCTGCCCGGGGTGTGTCCCGGCGTTGCAATCACTTTTACGCGCTCGCTGTTGCCAAATTCAAACACGTCACCATCTTTTATTTGTATGTCGGCATTATCGGCCCCGCACAGTTGGCTCACCGCAGCTTGTGCCCCCAAACGTTGGCGCAGCAAACCGCTGGCCGTGATGTGGTCTGCATGGACGTGGGTTTCCAGTGAGTATTTAAGCCGCAATCCTTGGTCTTGAAGCAAAGCCAGATAATGGTCGAGATGGGTGTTGACCGGATCGATGATGATGGCTTCACCCACCACAGGGTCGGCAATGAGATAGCTGTATGTCCATGTTTCCGGGTCAAACAGTTGTTTAAAAATCATGGTGCTGCTCCTATTGATAATATTATCGGCTGAAATGCCCTAGCAAAAATAAATTGTTCGATAAAACAAAGCAATGCTTGTGCCATGTTGAGAATTTTCCTATCACAATGTTTTTTATGGTTAATGTTTAAGCGCTTCATTCTATTATGTTTCACATTAACAAATGTGAAACATAATAGCGAAACAAACTATGTTTCATTGAAACACGCCAAGGAATACTCGCATAACCGCAAACAATCCGCAGCTTTGCCTGCCGACACTGTATAATGACTTATTGATAATACTAGATACTACTTTATTTATTCGCGTAAACAGGCTGTTAGTGTATTGCCATACAGCTTGCAAAAAGGGACGTCCTGCCCATCATCTTCTTTAGGCGTATTGTTATGCTGTTAAATTTTACCCTTTTAAATGCTGGCCATAGCCTAGCAATGTCTGCCACTGCACTCGCATCAAAACGGTTGGCCTCAAAAAATAGACCCAGCAAAGTAACGGGCCAACTGTTGGCTCTGCTGTTGCTCTCATTATATGGGACGGCGGTATGGTCGGCAGACCAACCCACTGCAACCAATGCGATCAGCAACGAAATCACCACTATTATCAGCAGCAAACAACACGCTTACCTGACCCCATCCGACTTTACCCATCGCCAAGCAGATTTGGATGCCCTTTATAAGCTTAATAATTATCAATTAGTCTGGTTAAATAATGCATCATCTCCGCGCTTGGTGGCGGATTTGCTACAAGTGCTGCAAAATGCGGGCAACGAAGGCCTAGACCCTGAACGCTATAGCAGCCATGCCTTAGCAACCCAACTGCCCGCCAGCCTAGCATTGCCCGCCGATGCACATAGCCAGTTGGCCTTATACGATACGGCACTGAGCCTGTCGTTGTTGCGCTATTTGCATGATCTGCACTATGGCAGGATTAACCCTCAGGGGGTCAATTTTAACCTTAAGCCTCGGGGGAAAAAGCTGGTTGATTTGCCCGCGTTAATGCTTGCGGCGGCACAGCAAGGCAATGTTGCCCAACTGTCCGCTAGTGTTGAACCTAAACGACAGGTTTACCAGCAACTTAAGTCCGCTTTGGTGCAATATAGGGAACTCGCCACCCAGACCACGCAGCTGCACTTGAGCGAGAAAGCCGTCCGCCCTGGCGAAAATAGGGTTGGCCTGGCTGATTTAAAGCGTTATTTGCAAGTGTCGGGCGATATGCCGGGAGAATCCACGGACACCGCTGAAGCGACTGGCCAGTATGCTGGCGAGGTGGTTGAGGGGGTCAAGCATTTCCAACGGCGGCATGGTCTGGAGGCCGATGGCGTATTGGGCAAAGGCACTATTGCCGCATTGAATGAGCCTCTGGCGCAAAGGGTGACACAAATTGAATTGGCTATGGAGCGGTTGCGCTGGTTGCCGGAATCCAACCAAGGAAGCTCTATTGTTGTCAATATCCCTGCTTTCCAGCTATCCGCCTATGATGATAGGGGTGTAGCCAACCCTAAGCTGGCCAATATGCGCGTGGTGGTGGGCAAGGCATTAAAAAACGAAACACCCGTGCTGATGGCGGACATGAGTTTTATTGATTTTATGCCCTATTGGAACGTGCCTTATAATATTGTCAAAACTGAAATATTGCCAAAACTCGCAGAAAACCCCAGCTATTTGGGCAGGGAACAGATGGAAATCGTCACCCCATCGGGAGTGCTTCCGGTCAATTCGGCCAGCCTAAGCTTGGTCAAGCAAGGCAGTGCCCGGATCCGCCAAAAGCCAGGTGGCAAAAATGCATTGGGTAAAATAAAGTTTATGTTCCCCAACAAGGAAGATGTGTATATGCACGACACGCCCGCTAGTGGGCTGTTTAGCCGTACCCGCCGCGATTTTAGCCATGGTTGCGTCAGGGTTGCCAATCCGCTGGCATTGGCGGAATTTGTACTGGCTGGTCAGTTGCCACCGGATGCCATTAAAAAAGCGTTGGGCACACCTAAAAACCAACGGGTTATTTTAAAAAAACCGATACCGGTGCTGTTTTATTATTCGACCGCTTTTTTCGACCAGAAAAACACGCTGGTGTTTTATCCTGACATTTATGGGCGCGATGCTTTATTGATAGAAGCTTTAAAGAAAAACGAAGATTTGCCCGACCTATTGCTGTTTGCCAATGAGCTAGGGCAACAACCGCCCACGACAACACCCGGCAATAATGATGCGGCTTCTCCCAGTCTGTTGGAAAAACCGCTGGCCTCGCGCTTGTAGGGCTAGGCAAATTCACCTAGGCTGTTACCAAACCCTGATATCGCCCGTGTCCAAATGGACAAAGTTGGCATCGGGATAGTAACCGACCCCACCCCTGGACAAGGCGACAGCAGCATCCCGTATGGCGCATGAGGGCATGCCCTCAAGGCGTATATCAATGGCTCGGCCTTGCATATGCAAACTGTTTTTGGCAACACCGTGGCTTTGTCGACGCAAATGGGCGTTGGTGTCTGGCGAACGGTAACCGGAGATAATGTGGAAGGGTTCATTGATGAACAATGTTTTTTTTAGGTCATGCAATTGGTCCAGTAGTGCCAGGTCAATCGGATGGGAGGTGTTGCTATGATAATCACGCAACAGGTGGTTAACTGCTGCTAGGGCTTCAGTGATATATTGACCGTCTTCAAAATAAACGCATTTTAAGGATTCGCCGGTGTTGGGGTTATACAGTGCCAGTTCTTTATGGATGCTTTGTCTAGGGGCGGCGGGCTGCTTGTGGGCGGCTATTGAGGGACGGGTATAGACGTGGTGGACAGCGGCGGAAGCTATGCCTGATGAAGCACCCAACACCGTCAAGGAGCCAACAGCCAGTTTTTTTAAGAATAGCCTTCTGGATGATATGGCACTGGCTTCTTCAATAGCCACAGCTTTAGGGGTTATGCCATTCATAGCCATTATGCCAAAAACAATAAAGGGCTATTGTGCATCGGTTATCTTAAAGTAGGCTTAATTGTGTCCCTTCTTTGGCTGATCCGTTTTAACTTGGGCCAACACCGCCTTGTGTGCTAGGGTTGGTTAAAAGATTCCAGTATCAATTCTTCGCACACTGCGGAAGCGGCCACCTCACACGCAACGGCAAGACCAAGACGCTGCGGCAACGATGCGGACGCTTTGTCCGCAAATCCTTGGCCTTTTCAAAAAAGGCTGAGCCCCACCGCATCGCCATGACACTTTAAATATACACGAGTATAACTTGGAACGTGCCAGTTATAACTTAAGCACTACCCAAAAACATTGGGCTACAAAACACCCGATGTGGTCTTTTTTGCCAAAGACCACCCAGAATCCTCAGGATTACTGGAAGTGCACTTGTCAGTTGGATCTCCGATTATACTACTTCGTATTATATTTATTGAACATAGCGACCCGCTCAGTTGCTCCTCTGCCATCATGATGTGAGTTAATCTGAAAGTGTTTTAGAAGATTAGGTATATACAAAGGGCTAAGTCGATTAAGCATTGAATAATAACTTGGGAATCTTTCTAATATATGCCCAACCTGCTTGTCGTTCTTAATTCCGTCAAAACAATAATCATGAAACCATTGCATGTAGTGGTTGAATGTTTCAACCCGGAATGATAGGTTTGTGGTAGGCATCCAATAGTCATAAAGTTCAACCGTTTCGTCAAACTGGCTGGATAATGATGCCAGCTCCTTAAAACCTCTACTTATAGGTAGCTGCTTGAAGTAGGCTATATCATAAACCTCACGCGGGATATTTCTATTTTCTAGGACTTTAATGTCGTATTCAAAAAGATTAACATATTCATCATTAATGATATTATTTTTATATAGTAGATACCATCCTGTATAAGCGACTGCATTGGGGTACTCTTCTATATTATCATCATAATCCCTAGCCAAAATAATATTGCTATGATATTCCTTGATGTTATCTATCGACCTATGTCCCAAAAATACCCACTTATATTTTGGAAAGTATCGCAGTAAGAGATGGTTTTCCTCCATATTTCTTAGAATGTCCTGATCGTGAACAAATAAATATGTGGTGTTATTGAAAATCATGAATGCCTCGATAAAAATGCAGAGATAGCTAATTTGTTAGTGGCTAAATTGTAACTGTTTATAAACGGCTCGCGTATACTGAAACCCGCCAATGCCAATCCTTGACGGACGCGCAGAGCCAATAGGCAGTTAAGGCATGAGCCACGACCATCATGCCGTCTATTGTACCCGAAACAGTTACAATTTAGCCATTACCGACTTAGGACTAGCATCCATGCAACCTAAAACTCATGTTTTAGTTGGTGAATAGCAACAATTATTGCGGATAACTACTTATTCCGCTCCAGAAAACAGATAAGGTGAGTTTGCAAGCCTAAAACTTCCGTCTACGGGCTGCACTTCTACGCTATCACCCAGCCTAAGCGAATGGTCTTCGGTAAAAACATAGGAAAAACCACATAATCCAGTTGGATGAAAACCGCAGCTTTTTAGTCTGGGTCTAAATAAATCAGCCGTTTTTTCGCCTACCATTTTGCCATTAACTGTTATTTTTACTCGGACTGGTATACTAGGGTTTATTCCAATGGCCCAACCATTCACCTGCTTTGTTGTGACGTTACCCAACCTGCCGATCAATGCTTTAAATGGGCTAATGCCGCCTTTGCTCGCTGTTTTTTGTCTGAGTTGACCCACCAAGAGGGCTATTGCTTCAGGTGTCCGAATCAAACGATGATCTGACTTAGGCCGACCAACCAATTGCAATAGCTGAGGAACTATATGAACACCGGCTTGAATTAAGTCGGTTTCATTGTTTATGTCTGTATCAAAGCGTTGGCTCAAATTTTCTTCAAGCGATTGGCCTATGCGATTTTCCATCCATTGAATATCATCGCTATTTTTTTTCAAAAAAGGCAACATTATATCTGGCGCGAAACGAAAGCGGTCGTTACCTATATTTTTAATGGCATTACCTAATCGCATACTTTCTTGACCTCTCAGGCTAACTGAATCAAGAGTCCCTCCAAACTTACGATAAATATGCAGCAAAGACACTGCTTGCAGGGAAAGCGACTCATTTGTCCTAACAATCTTCTGTTTAGGTAATGCGATGCCTAAACGGGAACAAAAATCCTGAACGACACAACCATCAGGGAATGCTTGAGGCTCAAACTTCCATAATTGAACATTTTCAGGACTAAAGATGTCATCGAACTTACTGAACGTATTGCGATAACCCTTGTATGTGCGCTCAATATCAAAGTGGTTATTGGCAGTACCTTTCAAAGATTCCTGAAAAATGCTAGTCATCAAAGCGACAGGGGGGCGGACATATCCGACAACTTGAATTTCATCAAAAATTTTTGATAGGAATTTATAAATAGCCTTGACATTATTATATGGAAGCTGGCTTATGGATTCGGCAGAAATTATCAGGATACGGTCTTGAGCTATTTTTATTGATTGCTCTAAACTATCCCGTGATTTTGAAATATAACTATCAATATCCGAGCGTTTTTTGCCTATGTGCAAATGGTGTCGTTGAGGTCGATCTGAAAATATACTGTGCATAGCCACACTGTGGTTAGGCCCTGACGACAATTTTGCGTAATAAAATGTATTATCACTGAAACCTTCTAGGCTCGACTGGATCGAAGATGAACCTGTTTTGTGCATCCCGATATGTACAATACAACGACTCATTAATGTTTTACCTCAAAATATTCAAAATATAATATTTTTTTATAATTTTTATAGAAAAATTGGCAATCAAATCCAAGCCAAACTATTAGAAAAAATAAATACCGAGATAATTTATTAAATATCCTGGATTATTTCAACAGACAAACTAAAAAATGATATACTGTTGAATATGCAAACTATTACAAGCTATTTTTCCCAGAAAGACACTTGATCTGTTATGTTTTTAGGCTGAAAAGTGAATAAATCATATGCAGTGCAAATTATTTAATAAACAAACTTAGCTAATTTATAACTTCAAATGCGTTATTAGCGTCATTTTTATTAATTGAATAGATATCATTTGCTCCAATTGGCGTTCCAAACACGAAACCAATTGACTGACCCGCCCTATGACATAAACCTGCTTGCAAAAAATGCCTTTTATAGGTGGGCTGAAACACCAAAACTTTACAGTTTTTATGGCAAAAAATAGAATTATGCATGCCTGAACCGTATTCACCTGCCAGAACAGAGGCTGATGCAAATAAAGATAACTGCTGGGGCAATGTTAATTGCTCAGGGTAGACAATCTGGTAGCCATGCCTGGAAGCAATTGTTGTAAGCTCATCACTATTGGAAAGCAACCTGCTTGTATTATGCAATTCTGCCCTAGAAATAAACAATTTTTTATTTCCTGTGGCTTTTACATTATTGGACATGTGTTTTATATATGGAATCATGCCTTTAGAAAAGCCGCTTCTAAAATGCAAAGATCCGGGAATTAATGCTTCTGGAAAATATAATCCTTCTTCACTAGGATTATATTTTATAATTCTATTCAATGGTATTCCAAGGACTTTTAGCAGTTCTTTTGAAAACCCGCGCGTTGGCTCATGAAGAACATATTTTCCTTTAAATCCAATACGTTCCATGAATGATATTTTTGGCAATATATCAACCAGCCAATGCCCATAAACCAGTTGACCCGCCTGTGAAATAATAGCGACTTCCTCATCAATGACCCGATACTTGAGTCCTGGCTTAATTGCATAATGATTGTCAGCCTCTATTAAAAGGTTAGCATTAGCTCTTTGATTTAACTTGCCCATTTCGGAAATGGCTGAAGAGGCTACAACTAGCCTGCCATGGGCATCAATCACCAAACCATGTCCTATCAGGGTGATTTTTTTAGCTTGAATAACCAATTCAGGCGGTGTTTGCTCGGTGGTTTTATTAAATACGGAAATCATGGCATCACTCCCATTCAAAAACAATAATGGGGTTACAGTTATTTTTTCCGCATCGCTATAATATTTAATTGCCAGATCATCGCCTTCGACATCCAAACTTTGCGGATGGAACAAGTCTGATAAAAATACTGATGATTTTTTAATAGTAGACGAAATTAACAATTTAATAACCTATTTTATTTAAAAAATTATAAGGCACATTAATCGTGCGGAACTATAAACCAAGAAAGGATGATAAAGGCGAAAAACTTATGCAAAGGTTCATGCTTATTTTAGGGGGTATGTAATAAATCTATTATGGATATTTCAGCAACTATAAATATCCACGCTGGGATTGTCTATAATGGTTAAAGTCCTTAATACAACCAAGGAATCCAAAACCAATTGGCTAGACTAAATAATAGATATGACCTGTTACAAAGTTTTCTTAGTTGAATAGCGTGCAAGTCGATTGCCATGTAGACTTGGGCAGCAACTCCCCCCGGTCAATCTTTTCGAGCGTCATCCCCAAATCCAGCATTGTGCGCATAGCTGGATAATCATCTCCGATAGCATTTTCTGGCACGGTTTTTCTCGGGTGGGGAAACCAACTCATCAGCAAGTAAGTTGAAGGGAAGCCGCCGAAACTGGCATAACATTGCATTGAGCTTAAGACATCGTCATGGAATGCTTTATCAGAACTGCGGCCTCCCAGTCTTGAGGTTGTCAACATGCCAAACTTAATGCCCATTTCATTTTCCACAAAAGATTCAAAGTCCCTTATTTTTTGCCACGTCACACCCCGCATATGTGTTTTAGGGATGTGAAAAGGCATGTCCAAATGCATATAAGCTAAAGGCACTCCTGCATTATCCATGGCTTTTTGCCCTTTTAGAAAAAGCAGCCTATAGTCTGCAGCATTCTGTCCTATGCTAGTGATTATTCCAATGTGTACTTGTGGATATATCTCTTGCATTAATTTTGAGTAGTCAATGACATCCTGAATTCTTTTTCCCTCTGGATTAATGGAATCTTGACTCTCCGGCAACTTTCCTAAAGCACCTTGCATACTGATAAAACTGACAACGGCACCTAATTTTTTTAAGCGTTTTAGTTGGTCTTCTTGATATTTAAAAGCACTCGTTTTATTAACCGGTCGCATCCACGTTGCACCACCGACATCGAGTGCCAATAATATGTTATTATTTTTAAGATAAGGAATAAATTTTTCTGATAAAAATCTATCATCCAATTGGTTAAGGATATTAGACCGCACCATATATACTTTTATAAAACGGCTAGCCTTGGCAAAACTATCGGTATGATTAAATTTATCAATAAAATCTACTGGCATCTTTCCGGCTTTACCAAGATTATTATCTTCATACCAAAATTCCGTCGCACACGCTGAAGTATTCACCAGTATGGTTAGCACAGTCATGATTACAGTGGCAAATAAGTGGCTTATATTCAATTTTATAATAAGAAGTCCGCTCTTGCGTTTGTCAAATTTGGCAGTATTAAGCGCGCTGTATAATTTCACCGTTTTTGCCGTATGATGCCAATTGCAGCTTAATAACGCAACAACTAGGATAACTCAACCATAACATTATCGTATCCAAAATTAAAAAAGTTCAAGGCTTGTATTTTAATTCATCGTGTATGGAGAATTGGTGAGCATGAAACTACCATCAGGGATTTCTACAGTTACAACATCACCAGCACTCAATGTCTGTCCATCCGGAAAAAAAAAGCTAAAACCACATATTCCTGTTGGGTGAAAACCGCTGTCTTTTAGACCAGGTCTCAATAAATTTGCAATTTGCTCGCCTACCACTTGGCCATTAACTTTTATTTTTACATGGACAGGCAAATGAGGGTTTATCCCAATAGCCCACCCACTCACCTGCAATGTTGTCACTAATCCAACATTGCCATATAACAATTTAAATGTGTCGGGGGCTTTGTTTGCTAATTTTTGCCTGAGCTGACCAACCAAATATGCCACGCTCACTGGTGATTGAATTAAACGCATGTCCGAATCGGGCCGACCCACTAATTGTAAAAGTTTACCGGCTACGTCCATACCTACTTGAATAAGGTCAGCCTCATTTTTAATATCATGGGCTGTGCTTTGACCGCCCCCCTCGTCAAACGATTGGCCTAGACGATTTTCTATCCATTCGATATCTAGTAATTTTTTTTTCAGTATAGGCTGAAAGATTTCTGGAGAGAAGCGCAACCGATCATTACCAATATCTTTAATGGCATTACCTAATTTCATACTTTCCGAGCCATTCAAGTCGGCAGAACCAAACATCAGGCCAAACTTACGATAAATGTAAAGCAATGCTACCGATTGAAGAGAAAGTGATTCATTGACTCTAACAATGTTTTGTTTAGGTAATGCGATGCCTAAGCGCGAACAAAAATCTTGCACAACACAACCTTCGGGGAAGGATTTTGGGTCAAACTTCCATAACTGGACATTTTCTAATTTAAAAATATCATCAAATTTGCCAAAAATATCGCGGTAATTTTTATAATCACTTTCAATAATAAAGTTTGTTCTAGGAATAATCTTAAGAGATTCTTGAAAAATGCTGGTCATAAAACCAACTGGCGAACGCACATAAGCCACTACTTGGATTTCGTCAAAATTTTCTGATAGATATTTATAGATGGCTTTTATATTATCATAAGAAAGTCGGCTTATACCTTCACCAGAAATCAGCAAAGTACGACCATTAGCTAATTTTATTGATTTTTGCAGACTTTTCCATGATAACGAAATAAATTTATCAATATCAGCTGGCTTTTTACCCTGATGCAGATGATGCTGCCCAGGATTATCAGAAAACATACTTATCATAGCAAGGCTATGGTTTGCACCTGCGGGCATTTCTGCATAATAAAATACATCATCACTAAAACCCTTTAGGCTTGACTGAATGGATGTAGAACCTGTTTTATGCATTCCGATATGCATTATGCAACGACTCATTAGTTTACCTCAAATAATCAGCAGCTTTCGTCTATGAATAGCTTGTATATTAAGAAAGCGAGAGAAGTCATTACTGTTTCAATCGCATATCTTGTTGTCAGTCCATTTGTCTATACTGTATTGCTGCAGGTGCAGTTGCAACCGCCATTTTATAACGAAAAGTCTTCTCTTGCCGTAGTCAAATTGCGGCTGTAAAAGGGATCATGCTGCAAGCGTTTACCCCATTTATTTTTTATGAAGTCAATTTCGGTGTTAAATCGCGCTATTTTCTCTGGCGTGTCTTCATAGCCGCGTGACTTGGATTCATAATGGTAGAGTTCTGCGTAAGGAGTCCAGAGGTTACGGTATCCTGCTTCCCTGACTTTAAGACAGAAATCCACATCGTTAAAGGCAACTTTTAAGCCGTCTTCTTCCAAACCGCCAACTTGCTCATAAACCGATTTACGCAAAACCAAACAGGCGGCAGTCACTGAAGATAAGTTTTGGATGACTTTCAGACGGTGGAAATAGCCGGAAGCGTTTCTAGGGAAATGTTTGTGCGAATGACCGGCGACTCCGCCCAAGCCAATAATAACGCCAGCATGTTGGATAGTGTTGTCGTCGTAGTATAGTTTGGCACCCACACAACCGATCTCTGGCCTTAGGGCTTGGCTGACCAGTTCAGTCAACCATTCCGGACTAATAACTTCAACATCGTTGTTGACCAGTCCAATCAGCTCGCCTTGGGCAAATTTTGCACCGTAATTGTTAATGGCTGAATAATTGAACGGAAAATCGTAAGGCACTATTTTAACGCGTTTGTCTTGTGCTTGTATGGTTTCAAAATAAGCCAAAGTGTCAGTTTGGACACTACCATTATCTAAAATTATAATCTCGTAATTACGGTAGCTTGTCTTTTCAATAATGCTGTCGATACAAGGTTTAAGTACGGAAAGCATGTCGCGTGTCGGTATCAGTAGACTGACCAACGGTTGTGGTTCGGGTATCGGATAGCGGACCCGGTAGGTGTTGGGCACTAAGCCTGGTTCGACGCTAACACCGGTTTTATCCAAATTCTTGAAGTAATCTTGCAAGGCTTTTAACCCAGCATCCGATGTATAGGTTTTTTCACCAGAATCGAGTGCTGTGGAACCTTCCAATATTCGCCAATGATACAACACCTTGGGTATATGGATCACTTCGTCGTATTTTATCAATGGCAAGCAGCGCAGCAATAAGTCTTGGTCTTGACTGCCTTCGACACCGAGCCTGAAACCGCCAATGCGGGCAAGCAATTCTTTTCGGTATACCCCTAAATGGGAGACATAGTTTTGAGAAAAAAACAGGTCAGGATTCCAGTCCGATTTAAAATGGGGATCGGAACGGTTGCCTTGCTCATCAATTTTATCTTCGTCGCTGTATAAAATGTTGGCTGACGGGTGTTGGTTAATGGTCTGCACGATAAAATGCAACGCGTGTGCGCTCAGTTCGTCATCATGATCCAATAAGGCGACAAAATCGCCGGTAGCCAGTTCGAGGGCCGTGTTGGATGCTGCGGATATATGACCATTTTTTTTGCGGTAGGCGACCTTAATGCGTGGATCACTTGCGGCATATTCAGCCAATACTTCACGCACCCTGCCATCCGGCGAGGCATCGTCCGCAATGCACAGTTCCCAGTTGGGGTAACTTTGATTTAAAACAGATTCTATGGCACTGCGTAAATACACTTCGCCAGTATTGTAAACCGGAACTACGATAGAAATGATGGGGCTATAACCAAAATCCTTTTGCTTGGCCTGTAGGGTTTCAATATCATCAACTTCTGGGCTTTCATTCAGTTCTATCCATTCAGCATAGGTCAGCGCACCACCTGCACCGTTGCTGATGAAAGTTTTATTGTATCTTCGCCAAAGCAGTGCCTTGACATCACTATTTTCTTTGCTGGCTTGACGGCCTAAGCGACGCTCAATTTCCGCCACCGATTTATTTTTAAATTTGCTGTCATGCGTTTGTAGCCGTTCCAACTGCAAACCGTACACCGCTTCTTGTGCCACTGGTTGAAAATTGAGCTTTTGGAATGAAAAACGCGCCTCGGATTCGAGCGGATCGAAACGTATTTGCAAAGGCGTGGCAGGCAGCTGATATAAGCGCTTGAGGATTTTGCCACTGAAAAAAGGCAATTCCAAGGCATGATCTTCGCTATAGCCTGCACCGTAGTCGAAATACAACTTAGCGTTATCCCTGCTGATGCTGGCATGGATGCAAATTTCTATCAAATACCAACCCAGTTGCAACGGGCCATTGGCAACCTGTAACAAAAACCACGGGTCGCTGCCTTCCGACTTCCAAGAATGGCTGCCTTGGCTGTTCGACACCAGTGTATTGATAGGATCAAGTACTGTGACGTTACCTTCGCGGGCACCTAATGCTTCATAAACCCTAAATTGGTTAACATATTCGGCGGGCAGTTCGGGTACGGATTTGATGGGGGTCATCCACATCGGCAATAGTTTAAAACTAATGGGGGTTTCACAGGGGTCAAACCTGATGGCGCAACAGTCTTTTGGGATAAAAACTGGGATTTTTTGTGCCTCCGTACCTTGCAACAACACGGTCAGCATCAGTTCGGGGGTGTAACCAAGCCCTACGTTAAAAAACAACTGGCCATTTAGTGGTTGCCCTGCCTGCAGGTCAATGGTCAGCCAGTGCCAGCCAATATGCTGCACCCATTCTTTGCCAGCCACTAAGGCAAATTGGGGGTCTTCACCACCCGATAGCCATTCTATGGCGGTGGTGCCAGCTGTTATTTGATGCATGGGAATGGCATCAACGGGGAAACGGTTACTGTTACTGTTACTGTGTGACGGCATGGCTTTTTTGCGGGTGAAAGGCTTGAGAATATTCCACACAGCGGAGTCCTTAACTTCTTTTATTTCGTCTGCCAACGCCATAGCTTTTCTATGGGATTGAATTAACTCGGCGTTTTTATAAATAATTTGCTGCATCAGCTGGTCTATCTGCTGACCCATGTCATTGATGTGCTGGTTAAGGGCAGCAAGATCAGTCGCTTGTAGCTCCGAAACGTTTTGAAGTGCTGCTAGTGTATCTTGATTGTCGGCTATGGATTGGTGCAACAAGCCGATATAAAATTCTCTTTGCGAACTGATATAGGTTTCAACAGATGCGTCTTCAGTGTGTCCAACCGTTGTCGCCAGATTGCCAATAGGGGTATAGAGCAGCGTTGCCGCAGTGGACTCAGCTTGTTCATCCAGTTCATTAGTGATGCGGTTAACCTCTTCAGAATCCCATCCCAATTTGCCAGCCAAGATGTCATCCAGTAGGACAAAGGCACGTTTGACGGCTCTCGATGCTAATGTTTCAGCCATAACATCAGCACTGGTGTGGCACGAATGCCTGAGGGTCGGGTTTATGAGATTTTGTGAAAAACTGTCGGAGATAGCGGGCAATTGCTCACTATGCATCCCCAATAAATTGATCATTTTGATAATTTGACTGTCCGGCTTATCCAGTAAACTGTCATAATCCAGCACTATCCTTGGAAAACCTTGACTATAATGGAATCCGGCCAAAAGGGCTTCAAGCCAAAGACAGTAGCTTTTCTCTGGCAGAATAGCTTGCTTTTGCCGCAACGAAAAAGCCGTGCTAAGCGGGTTTCTGTGTTGGATGACAAAAAGGATATCGATGTCCAAGTCAGTGAGCAGCTTTATCCAAAAAGCTAATGAATACGGTTCAGAAATAATCAAACCTAAACAGCGGCTGTTTTGGAAAGCGGACTGGATAAGTTGGACAGCCTGGGCTTGTAGCGTGGCATAAGATTCTGGCATCAGTGCTTGCTGTGCAGCAGCTAGGTTTTTTCGCCAGTTTTTATCCAGGCATTCTGCCAGTTGGTCGTTTATTTCAGTAATAACTGGCGTATCTTTACCGTGTGGTTGCAGGAAAAAATCCACCCCTAGCGATTCAAAGCCTTGGCAGACCAGTTGTAGACCGGTAGCAGCTGAGCCAATCAACAATACCATGCGAAGCGGCGACGTTTGGATTGGCTCGTTGACTGTATTGAGGGTTGCTTGTGTCATTTAATTTCGCACTCTTTTAATAATGAATACAAATATTGTCCATAACTGCTTTTGGAGAGCGCGTCTGCCAATTTTTGTAGCTGTGCGCTGTCAATGTAACCTTTACGGCAAGCTATCTCTTCGGGGCAAGCGATTTTCCAACCTTGACGGTGTTCAATGGTTTCAATGAAATTGCTGGCTTCCATTAAACTTTCATGAGTGCCAGTGTCCAACCAGGCAAAGCCTCGACTTAATATTTCAACGGCAAGCTGGTTGCGTTCCATATAAATGCGGTTGACATCGGTAATCTCAAGTTCGCCGCGTGCGGAAGGCTTCAGATTTTCGGCTATATCGATTATTTGATTGTCATAGAAGTACAAGCCTGTCACCGCATAATTTGATTTGGGCTGCAAAGGTTTTTCTTCCAACGAAGTGGCTTTGCCCTGGCTGTCGAAAGCGACCACGCCGTAGCGTTCTGGGTCATGTACATGGTAGGCAAATACGCTAGCCCCATCAGTCCTTGCCGAAGCCCTGTTCAGGTGTGCTTCCAAGTCATGCCCATAGAAAATATTGTCCCCCAGCACCAAAGCTGAACTATCTTTACCGATAAAATCCTTGCCTATAATGAATGCTTGAGCCAAGCCATCGGGACTAGGCTGTACTGCGTATTGCAAGTTTAACCCCCAATCGCTACCATCCCCCAGCAATTCGGCAAAGCGGGGCGTGTCTTGCGGGGTTGAAATAATGAGGATGTCCCGGATTCCCGCCAACATTAATGTTGATAGCGGGTAGTAAATCATGGGCTTGTCGTAGACAGGCAGCAATTGCTTTGAAACTACCTTAGTGACAGGGTACAGCCTTGTGCCTGAACCTCCCGCCAGTATGATTCCTTTTCTTGGTGAATTTGATACGGCAATTCGGTTGTCATCAACTTCAGCAATGGCGTTTGTCATTTGGTTTCCATATTAATTTAAAATTAAGCCTATATTATACTTAATCAAATCATAGAATGAGTGTGATTAAGCAGCATTAGGGGTTTATGGTCTGGACAGCTGCCAGCCCGACGTATTAGCTATAGGGTTATTTCGTTGAGCATCCGCAATAACCCAGACTGCCAGCTTGGCAAGCTTAGGTCAAATGTGCTTTCCAGTTTGTTGGCATTCATCCTGGAATTGAGCGGACGTTGGGCGGGAGTCGGAAATTGGCTAGTAAGGATAGGGGTGACTGCATCTGCTGGAACTTTTAACGCCACGCCAGATTTTTCGGCAAAATCCAATACCAGTCGGGCATAATCAAACCATGAAACAGTCCCTTTGGCGACTAAATGGTACAGTCCTGATACCTCGGGCCGCTGCACTGCTACCCTTAGGGCATGTGCGGTGACATCGGCGAGCAATTCTGCCCCCGTAGGTGAACCTATCTGGTCATTAATGACATTTAGCGAATCACGTTCTTTGGCCAAGCGCAGCATGGTTTTGGCAAAATTGTTACCGCGCGCACCAAACACCCAACTGGTGCGGAAGATCAAATGCTTGCAGTGGCTTGCTTGGATAAGCTGTTCGCCCTGTAGTTTCGTTGTACCATAGACACTTAGCGGTGCGGTGGCATCAATTTCTGACCAAGGCTTTTCGCCACTGCCATTGAACACATAATCCGTTGAATAATGTACCAGCCAAGCATCCAACGCTTCGGTCTCTTCGGCAAGCAGCCCTGCCGCCAACGCATTGATAGTGTGTGCCTGCTCCGCTTCGCTTTCCGCTTTATCGACCGCTGTATAGGCCGCTGCATTAATTAGCACATCAGGTTTAAGCTGGCGTATTGTGTTCCTCAAGCCATCCAAATCAGCTAAGTCGCCACAAAACCCTTCATACCCTTGCCTGTCTAGCGCTGTTAACTCACCCAGTGGGGCAAGGGCACGCTGTAGCTCCCATCCCACTTGACCATTTTTACCAAGCAGTAGTATTTTCATTGGCTTCTTCCGGCATAATTAGTTTGCACCCAGTCGCGGTAAGCACCGGATTGCACATTGGCAACCCAGTCTGGATTGGCAAGATACCATTGCACCGTTTTACGAATACCCGTGGCAAAAGTTTCGGCAGGCCTCCAACCCAACTCATTTTCAATTTTGCTGGCGTCAATAGCATAACGGCGGTCATGACCCGGCCGGTCGGCTACATATACAATTTGTTCCCGGTAGGATTTGCCATCTGCACGGGGACGTGCTTCGTCCAATAAATCACACACAATATGGACAATATCAATGTTGGCCATTTCGTTCCAACCACCGATGTTGTAAGTTTCACCGACCCTACCGCCTTCGAGCACGCAACGTATACCTGAACAATGATCGACAACGTACAACCAGTCGCGTATCTGCTGACCATCCCCATAGATGGGTAGTGATTTGTCCGCCAAAGCATTGGCGATCATTAATGGGATCAATTTTTCTGGAAAATGATAAGGCCCGTAGTTGTTGGAGCAGTTGGTGGTCAACACCGGTAAGCCGTAGGTGTGGTGATAAGCCCGTACCAGATGGTCACTGGCTGCTTTACTGGCTGAATAAGGGCTGTTAGGTTCGTAACGGTTGGTTTCGGCAAAAGCCGGATCGTCTTTTTTTAGGGAGCCATAGACTTCATCAGTGGACACATGCAGGAAACGAAAGTTGGTTTTGTCTTCAGGACATAAGCCGTTCCAGTATACGCGCACAGCCTCCAACAAGCGGAAAGTGCCGACAATATTGGTTTGAATGAAATCTTCGGGTGCATGTATGGAACGGTCAACATGCGATTCTGCGGCAAAATTGATCAGCGCATAAGGTTGATATTGATTGAGCAAGCGGCTGACCTGTTCGGAATCACCTATGCTGCCTTTGACAAAAACATGCCTTGGATCACCTTTTAAGGCTGCCAAATTCTCCATATTGCCGGCATAAGTCAAACAATCGAGGTTAATGACCCTCACATTGGACTGTGCCAACCATTCGTTCACAAAGTTTGATCCTATGAACCCGGCTCCGCCGGTGACAATAATCGCCTTATTCATTGTAGTGGTTGTTTTAGTAATGGGGAAGCAGGTCTTTGGGGAATTCGGACAGCACAGTGCCAACGCTATCTTTAGCGGATAGCTCGGGTGTGGCAACTGGCCAAGGTATGTTCAGGGCCGGATCATTCCATAGCACACTGCCTTCCGATTGCGGGTTATATTTGTCAGTGCATTTGTAAACAAACAGGGCAGTTTCTGAAGTGACCACAAAGCCGTGGGCAAATCCAGCCGGTATGAAAAATTGGCGCTTGTTGTCGGAAGATAGGACAACGCTAGTCCATTGGCCAAAGTGGGGGGAGCCAACCCGTATGTCTACGGCAACATCGAACACTTCACCCTGCAGGACATAAACCAATTTGCCCTGTGGGTTAATCTTTTGAAAATGCAAGCCGCGCAATACCCCTTTTCTGGAAAAAGACACGTTATCCTGTATAAAAGTGTCGCTGGTGACCTTGTCAGCGTAACGCTCTTGCTGCCATGTTTCCATAAAAAAGCCACGCTCATCGCCGAACACTTTAGGTTCGACAATCAATACGCCTGGCAACTTCGTTTCAATAACCTGCATATTATGCCCCATGATTAAGCTTGTAAAAATACTGTGAATCCGCCACTCGGCTAGAGCATTGCCCCCAACTTATGAACGCACTGGCATAGTTGGACTTTTGGTGGATTGCGGTGCAAAAGCCAACAGGCATCTACCAGTACAAGCAGATAGTTGACCCGTTTGCTTTTGCCGATGCTTTGATGGTGCTATTTCAGGAAGACTTTGGCACCCAGACCCATCTGATAAGCCATAGTCAACAGCTCTTTGAATAGCTGGCGATATTTGGCATCAACCTTAGGCAGCACCAGTATCTGATCACCGGTGCGTATGTCGGCACTCTCAAACCAACCTTTTGTTTCTTCCGTATTTTCGAAACTGCCATCCATGTGGGCAATAAGAATACGCGAAGAATCGGCATTTTGGGTAAAGCCGCCAGCGGTTTGAACATAATCTTCAATGTCTTTGGAGCTGTCCAAAGCAATGGTGTTGGGGAACAACACTTCACCACTGACCAACACTAGGCTATCAACGGCGGGTATATTGATACGGTCGCCTTCTTCGAGCAATAAGCCATTAAGATTGTCCGCATGGCTGAGCAGCACCTGTCCGGATGGCTGTAAGTTTTTGGCACGATCGACCCATTGCAGGAACATGGCAGCATCCGATGAGCGTAGCTCGGATTCATCAGTAGTGCCAGACCTTGCGGTAAGAACACTCGCTTCCAATTTACGCAAAGTTGCATCCATCATTGATTTTTGACGGGTTTTTACGCTTTGCCGGAACAGCTGTAAACTCGAACGGTCAGCACGGTCGTTTAGATGGATTTTCTGCATCAGGTCGCCTAAGCGGGAACCATAAGGCAATACGTATTCTTGTGGATTAAGGTGTTCGCCCTCAACACGCACCGTGATAGTGCCCGGTTTTTTGTCGGCGGTGAACTCCACTTCATCACCATCGTCAAGGCGTACTCTATTCGCTTCTGTCAACGGGTAATATTCAATGTTTTTGATTGGTCCAATGTTGCGGGTGACACGGAAATGGGTGGCTTCAACAAGCGGCTGAGCCATTGAGAAAATGTCACCGATAGTATGCAATTTGTTGTCAAACTCGAACTGGTAGGTATTATGAGCCAAGCCAGTGACGGTGACGGTAGGTTCTAAAGGTTGCACAAAAATGATATCGCCGTCGGCGAGCTGGACTAAAGGCATGCGGCCTTTCAGCATAAAATCATAAAGATTAACGGTAATCCGCACGACATTGCCACGCTTGACTTGGACATTGATGAAACTGCCACGACTCAGGTCAATACCGCCTGCTTGATCCAAGTAATGCAGCAAACTGTCCATGCTGGTGCCTGAATACAGGCCTGGTCTCTCAACAAAACCGCCAACAAACACCCGCACCGGTTGGGCGGCTGCCAAGCTGGCATAACTATAGACATTGGAACGAAACACTTGGCGCACAGCGGAATCGACCAAACGCTGCAAATCTTGGTTACGCACGCCGCGCACCGGCACAGGGCCAACATGAGGCAAAAAGATGTTGCCCTTTGGGTCAACTGTCACGGGCGCATCATAATCGAAGGCACCCCAGAAGCGCACTTGCACTTGGTCGCCAATGGCTATGGCGTAGTCAGGGTTAAACTGGGTGGGGCCGGCATGGGCAAATGCACCGGTAAACAAATTGGCCCCAAATACTTTGCTGTTGTTGCCTGATTGCTGCGGGGTGTCGGGCGCAACAATTGCTGGAGGTGTTGATGTGTCGGCCAATGGGGGGGGAGACGGGGCAATACCCGGACTGGTTTTTGTGCCAGGCGAGGCTGCCCCAATTACTGATGTAGAATTCTTGGCTGCCGAGTTTGCCACTGGCTTAATGGGTGAACCGCCAAAAGTGGCAGGGTTATCGAGACCTAATGCCTGGCTAGTACCGAACGGATCAAGGTTAGAAGCGGCTTGGGCAAAACCTGCCGCCAAATTTAACAATAAAAATACGGCAAAAATGGGGTTAAACAGTCTCATGGTCAATCCTTATGGTCGCGGATAATGGCGGCGACAAGATGTAATATGCCCGCCACCAACAGAATGGTCAGGATAAATACGCTGATATTATAAACACGGCGCGGTTCGACGGGGTATTGAGGCATTGTGGGGGTTTGTAACACCGCCATTTTTTTAAGTGTGCGGGAAGCCTGGTAGCGACCTTGTTCCAACGAAGTCAGGGCAGCCTTATAAATTTCTTGGGCGAAGTCAGCCAGCATGACGAGGCGTTGATATTCCTCCACGGTGCGGTTGAGCGCTTTGCTTGACGGCGATGTGAGCTTGGTTTTTTCACGGGCAATCTGTTTTTCAGTGGCGGCAATTTGCAAGTCAAGCTCACGGATGTTGGCACTATCCGCCATCAAGTAGCCCAACATGCCCGCTCGGGTGGTCTGCAAGTCAGTCAATTGGGATTCGAGGCGATTGATGATGGTGTTGACGTTTTCTGTGGTGGATTCCGGCGACACCAAGCTATGCACATTTTGGAACTCGATCACGGCTTGGCGGGCGGTTTGGGTATCCTGGCCAATACGCTTGATGTCAGTTTCTAAGAAGCCAACCTGCTCGTGCGCCAAATCACGCGCGAGGCCGTTCATGAATGCCTCACCAGAACTGACCAACTCACGGGCAATGGCTTGCGCAGTAGCGGAGTCAAACCCTTGGGCGCGGATAACCAACACGCCTGCATAGTTGTCATATTCAATACTGACATGATTAAGGTAGTAGTCATGAAAACCTTCAAAGCTGTCACTGCGATACCACATCCGTGATAGCGGGTCACGACGATGGTCGGTGTAATGTTCGCGCAATTTGAGCTTAGCATCCAACAGCGAGAGCATGTCAGTCGACAAAAGGTAATCACGAAGCAGCATTTGGTCAGGGGATGCGCCACTACCGCCTTTCATTATACCGGCAAGGTCGGGGGTGCCACTAGAACTGGAGTCAGTGCTTTGGATCAGCACATGGGCTTCAGAGATATAGCGGTCAGACGCTATGAAGCCCCAATATAAGACGGCCAAAAACGATGCAACGATAATAAAGCTAAATTCCTTGTTACGAAGCAACCAAGGGTAGCCGGAAGAGGGGGTAAGCTGGCTCATTTAGATAATTTCTGTTAGCTTTGGGAAAGATTCGAGTCACTAAACCACTTAAATATATGGCATAGCGATTACCGGCTATTTAAAAATAGAGTCCATAAATAAGTTGACGGTTGACATTATTACACAAGATAGTTGAGATCAACTATAAAATGCCCGTGTTACTTTTTCATGAAAGGCATAATGGCTTGTTCAATTTTTTCTTTGTCCATTTCACCCATCCGGCTAAAAATAATATGACCGTTTGCATCAGCAATGACGGTGAATGGAATTGCGCCTACATTGTTGCCCATTTGCTGACCCAATTCAATAGCTGCGTCGCCGCCGACCAATACAGGATAATTGATACCCTCACTTTTAAGGAAGCTTGCAACGGATTCCTTGTCGTCTATGGCAATTCCAATCACCTGTAAACCAAGACCGCCATAGCGCGCTTGCAAACCGACAAGATCGGGAATTTCCCGGCGGCAAGGTGGACACCAAGTGGCCCAAAAATTGATGACCCGTATTTTTGCTTGCCATTCCACCGAGCTATACGGTTTGCCGTCCGGACCAGGTAAGTTAAAGGCTGGCAAAGACTGTGTGGTATTGGGTTTTACGGTTGACACATAATGTTTTGTAAAAAAACCGCCCGCCAATGCCAGTAGCCCTATGATAATCATGATGGTTTTGTTCATAGCTTGGCTTGCCGCAAGGTTTTCAGAAAAGTCTCCGCATTTTGGTAGCCAATGACACGTTGTGATTTGATTTCCTGCTGGCTGCTGCCGAAAAATAATACCCCAGGCGGGCCAACCAACGCAAATTCTGCGAGCAAGGCTTTATCAGCATTGTTGTTTTGGGTGACATCGGCTTGCAATAAGACAAAGCCTGCCAAAGCTTGTTGGACCCTTGCATCGCTGAAAGTGTAGGTTTCCATTTCTTTACAGGAAACACACCAATCGGCATAAAAATCCAGCATGACGGGTTGATGGTTGGCGGCCGCCTGGGCAATTCTTGCCCGTAATGATTCGAGCGAAACAATTTTTTCGAAGACCAATCCGTGTGCCTGCGGCTTGTCAGCTTTACTATTCAGCCCTTGCAATGGCTTTAGCGGGTTTACATTGCCCATGCCCGCGCCAACCAGCAACAACAAGCCATAGGCCAGCATAATTAAGCCTATGCCTTTCCATAGTTTTGTCCAGCCTGTGCTGGCAACCGGCAAGGGGTCTAGCGCATTGAGGTAAATGGCTGGCACAATCAGCAATACCGACCATAGCACCATAGTCACTTCGGCAGGCAGTATGCGGCTTAACATCCAAACGGCCACCGCTAGCATCAACACGCCAAACACAGCCTTGGTGGCATTGAGCCAGCTCCCTGCTTTGGGCAGCAACCGCCCTGCCGAAGCACCCAATAACAAAAGGGGAACACCCATGCCCATACCCATGGCAAACAAGGCACCGCCGCCCAGCAATACATCGCCAGTTTGACCAATATAAATCAGCGCACCCGCTAAAGGTGCGGCGACACAAGGGCCAACCAGCAAGGAAGACAGTGCGCCCATGATGGCAGCCCCCCATAACGAACCGTCTTGATGCCTGACACTGGAGTTATGCAATTTGAGCTTGATGGCGTTAGGCAAGTCAAGATTGTATAAGCCAAACATCGACAGCGACAACACAATAAATATGCTACTAAATAAGGCAATAATCCAAGGCTGTTGGAAAGTGACCTGTAAATTGTTGCCAAATAAGGCAGCCAATACGCCGAATAAGGTGTACATCAAAGCGGATGCAACGACATAGCTCAACGATAACGAAAAAGCACGGGCTGTGCTATGGTGGTGATGGTGCCCGACAATAATGCCGGACAGAATGGGGATCATTGGAAAAATACAGGGCGTTAGCGACAGCAAAAAGCCAAAGCCGAAAAAACTCAGCAAAGTTGCCCATAAACTGTCCTGGTGCAAGCTGGCAATGATCTGGTCTTGTTCGGATAACGGCGCTACGCTGGTTATTGCTGGCTGCTGCGTGGGGCTATTGCCTACGGGCAGTTCCAAGCGGACTTCGCTATTCATCGGTGGATAACAGACGCCACGGTCTGCACAACCCTGATAGGCTGCTTTTAAGGTGACGACCTGGGTTACTGACAGGTTGCGTTGCAGCGGCACAGTGATGTCTAAGCCTTGGTGGAACACTTCGACTTTGCCGAACGACTCGTCCACCATAGGCGTACCTCTGGGAATGTCATAATTGCCTAATTGCACGCCGTCTGCATCACTCAGTTGCAGCTGGATTTTTTCCCGATACAAGTAGTAACCTGGTGCAATCGACCAATTAAGCTGTAAAGTGCTGGCATCTTTGACGGTGGCGAAAAATTGGAATGCTTGTTCGGCAGGCAATAATTCGCCCTGCCCGCTGGCGGATAGGGAGGCGGGTATTTTTTGCAGCAGTTGTGCAAACGGGTTGCTCACTTGAGCGGTCGGTGGAGGTGGTTGCACCGATGGGGGCGGCAAGGCGATGACCAGTGTTTGTTTTTGCGGCGGATAACACACGCCTTGTACCGAGCAGCCCTGAAACTTAACTAGCACTTCAATGGTTTGTGCATCCATAACATCAAGCAAATTAAGCTTGACTTTGAAGCTGCTGTCGTAGTGGTCTATATCGCCTTGAATATCATCATGCTTGGTTTTGGCGGGCGGTAAACCATCCACGCTGAGTTGGATGTAGTCTGTTTTTGACTCAAACACCAAGCTATTGCGATAAACCAGATAGCCAGCCGCAAGCTGCCACTCAATTTGTATCTGGTTATTGCCGAGTGCCGTGCCGGTGACTTTGAAAGCCTCTTGGGGCGGCAAAATATCATTGTTTTGAAATGCCAACAGTGGTTGGCTAAAGGCAGCAAGCCAACAGAAAAAAATCAGTGTAAAGAAAGGCATGTGTTGATCCAGTCCAGATAGTCAGGTAGGCCGCGTTCGATGGGTACAGCAATTATTTCAGGTATTTCATAAGGATGGTGACTAAAGATGGCTGACTCTATGAGCCGGTAGTAGTCGCGGCTGGATTTTATCAGCAACAGGTGTTCTTGCGTGGATTCTATTTTGCCCTGCCATTCGTAAATAGAAGTGATTCCGGGCAAGATATTGACGCAGGCGGCGAGTTTTTTCTCGACTAACAGACAGGCCAGTTTTTTAGCCGTCTCTTTATCCGGGCAGGTGCAAAGCACTATTTCAAAGTCTGATGCCATTATTCATCCGAACAAACCAAAAGCGGTATATTATCCTAGAAATTCCTGTCGATTGCCTTTATATTGTCAGGGCTGACCACCACTAAAAATATTGCCCATGAAAATTTTTCAACTATTGTTTTTGATCGTCCTGATTGTCCCCTTTGTGGAAATTTATTTGCTGTTGCAAATTGGTGCCTTCATTGGCCCTTTCCCAACGGTTTTTTTGGTGATTTTTACGGCTGTGGTAGGAACATGGTTGCTTCGGCGACAAGGTTTTGCGACCTTCCAGCGCTTTCAGGCGAGCCTTCAGAAGGGTGAGATACCTGCTTACGAGATGATTGAAGGGCCTATTATCTTATTAGGTGGGGTGTTGTTGCTAACGCCGGGTTTTGTGACCGACTTGTTAGGCTTGGTCTGCCTAATTCCATCCTTGCGCAGGAGACTTGCCCAGTATGTGATTGAACATTTTTTGGTGCTGCAAACGGGCTTTGGCACTGCCAAACACGATCAGCACAAGGTGCTTGACGGTGAATACCGCAAAGAAGACTGAACAACCGCAAAAGACCACCTCCCTGTGGCCTATTTTGCTGGATGATTGCGCTTAGTGCGCGTTTTCATCCGTATTAGTGGCTGAAGCATCAGAGGCCGCCCCTGCTTCACAGGTATTTTTGCCTAATCCAGAATAAGCCGGACACCAGCCAGAAAAACCGGTGCCTGCCAATAGCAATCCTATCAATAACAAAGGGATTGAGCCGGAAAAAATAGCCACAGCCAATGCCGCCACGCCCGCGTAAAGGCGGTATTGTTTTTCTTTACTGCCAATATTGTGTTCAAATTTAATCATGCGCTTAACATCAAAACTCATCTTAAAGCCCTCTCAGCTCGTTGTTGTTATTATCTTTTTTAAATAAATGGCTGAATCCGCCAATGGGTAAAACAGTTCAAATATACACAGCTCAAAAAATACTGCAAGCAATAAAATTATAATGGATGTCACATCAATCATTGACCCTTTAAACGATGCCCAGCGGCAAGCTGTAACGGCCCCTTCGCAAGCAACTTTAGTGCTGGCGGGAGCCGGCAGCGGCAAAACCCGTGTGTTGGTGCATCGTATGGCTTGGCAAATCCAAGTGGAAAACATACCCGCGCACAGTTTGCTGGCCGTCACCTTTACCAATAAGGCCGCCAAAGAAATGCGCGGGCGTATTGAAGAATTATTAAAAATGTCGGCACACAATCTGTGGATAGGCACTTTCCACGGTTTGGCCCATCGCCTGTTACGCCGCCATGCGCGACAGGCCCATCTGCCGGAGGCCTTTCAGGTCATGGATTCTGCTGATCAGTTACGGGTGATTAAGCGCGTGTTGGCCGGTTTGAACTTGGATGAAAGTAAGTGGCCGCCACGGCAAGTGCAATGGTATATCAACGCACAAAAAGATGAAGGGCTGCGGGCCAGACATATCCCTGACCACGGCGACCCTTACCATCAGCAACAACTCGTCATTTACCGCACTTATGAGGCTTTGTGCGACCGCTCCGGTTTGGTGGATTTTGGTGAGCTGTTGTTGCGGACGCATGAATTGCTGCGCGACAACGCCGATTTGCTGGCATTTTACCATCAGCGTTTTTTGCAAGTGCATGTCGATGAATTTCAAGACACCAACGCCATCCAGTATGCCTGGTTGCGGTTGTTGACAGAAGGCAGGGACAATCTGTTTTTGGTGGGTGATGATGACCAGTCCATTTACGGTTGGCGGGGTGCAAAAATTGAGAATATCAGCCTGTTCCAGCAACACTACCCTAACCATCAAATCATTAAATTGGAGCAAAATTACCGCTCCACGGGCACGATACTAAAAGCAGCCAACAAGATTATCAGCTTCAATTCTGGGCGGCTAGGCAAGAATTTATGGACTAATGCCGGTGACGGCGAGCTGATTAGCCTGTACACGGCTTTTAACGAGCAGGATGAAGCCCATTTTGTGGTTGACCGTATCCGTAGCTGGGTGGGCGAAGGCGGTAAATTTAGTGAAACCGCCATTCTTTACCGTTCCAATGCTCAGTCGCGGCAATTTGAAGAACGTTTGATGTCCACCGCAACACCTTACCGTGTTTATGGCGGTTTGCGCTTTTTTGAACGGGCTGAAGTGAAAAACGCGCTGGCTTATTTACGTCTGATTGCCAACCGTCATGATGATGCGTCGTTTGAGCGGGTTATTAACACCCCTACACGAGGCATAGGCACTAAGACCCTAGAAGACCTTCGCCTGATTGCCCAAGAACGCGGCCTGTCGTTATGGAATGCCATGCTGGCGCTGGTCAACCAGCCAACCCTGACTGCTCGTGCCAATAATGCCCTGGCGGGATTTTTGGCATTGGTTGAGCAACTGGCGGAACAAGGCCGCGATGAAGCTTTGTTTGAAAAAGTGACCCGAGTGGTTGAAAAAAGCGGCTTGCTGGCTTGGTACGAAAAAGACAAGGATAAGGGCGAGGAAAAAGCCGAAAATTTAAAAGAATTGGTCAATGCGGCAAAACTGTTTGATGCCGCCAGCCTGCCCGATGCTGAAGACAATGCCAGCGAACTGGATTTGTTTCTCAGCCATGCCGCCTTGGAGGCGGGTGACTTACAGGGCGATGATAGTGATGATTGTGTGCAGTTGATGACATTGCATTCGGCTAAGGGACTGGAGTTTAAACGGGTGTTTTTGGTGGGCTTGGAAGACGGCCTGTTCCCTTCGCAACAATCCTTGGACGACCTTGCCCGATTAGAAGAAGAGCGCCGCTTATGCTATGTCGGCATCACCCGTGCCATGCAACACCTGTATCTGACTTACAGCGAATCACGGCGCTTATACGGCCGCGAAAGTTATCCCAAACCTTCCCGGTTCTTGCGCGAAATCCCAATGGAATTGGTTCAGGAAGTGCGCTTGCGTAATACTGTCAGCCATCCAGCTATCGTAGCAAACAGCAAAGCAAACAGCAAAAGTGCGTCTTTCATGCCAAATAGCCCTTACTCGCTGGGCCAGCGGGTCCGCCATAACACATTTGGTGAGGGCGTGATTTTGCAACTGGAGGGAGACGGGGCGCAGCAACGGGTGCAAATTAATTTTAGGGAAGTGGGGATGAAATGGCTGATGCTGAGTTATGCTAAGCTGGACGCGCTTTAAACCTAATTGTTTTTGGATGACTGCCAACTATCGCCGCCTGTGACAGAACTCGATGCTTTTTTTGCCCAAGACGGCGCATTGGCCCGCACCATCGCCGGTTATCAGCCGCGCAACTCACAAATTGCTATGGCACAAACCATCAGCGATGCCATTGCCAATCAGCAGCATTTGATTGCCGAGGCTGGCACGGGTACGGGCAAAACCTTTGCCTATCTGGTGCCCGCTATATTGTCGGGCGGTAAAACCATTGTCTCCACCGGCACCAAGAATTTGCAGGACCAGTTGTTCAACAACGACCTGCCCATTATCCGCAAAGCCATCAAAAAGCCTTTTACGGCGGCCTTGTTAAAAGGCCGCAGCAATTACTTGTGCAGTTATCGGCTGGACAATGCCTTGGCTTCAGCCTTGGGCTTTAACAAAGCGGAAGTGGCGACACTGACAAAAATCAAGTCTTGGTCGAAACGCACGCAAAGCGGCGATATTTCGGAAATGACCCAGATCAGCGAAGCGGATCCGCTGTGGTACCAAGCCACTTCGACGGCGGATAATTGTTTAGGCCAAGATTGCCCTGATTATGCCGAATGTTTTTTGGTGAAAGCCCGCAAAAAAGCCCAAGCCAGTGATATTTTAGTGGTGAACCACCATTTGTTGTGTGCCGATTGGTCAATTCGTGACAGTGGCTTTGGCGAGTTGTTGCCGCATGTGGAAACGGTGATTATAGATGAAGCCCATCAGCTGGCTGATACGGCTTCCAACTTTTTGGGCATTAATATCGGCGGCAAGCAATTGAGCGACCTTGCCAGTGACACGTTAATCGAATATTTTAAAGATGCCACAGACATCCCGGCACTGCGTACCGCTTGTGAAGATTTGGAACACGAACTTAAAGATGTGCGCTTGGCGTTTGGGATGGAGCAGAAACGTGGCGAATGGCGTGATATTCAACAAAATCCTAAACTATTAGGTGGCTTGACCGCTGTTAAGGAGCAATTGCAGCGCTTGACCGAACAATTGCTGGTTGCCTCGGTAAAAAGCAAAGGGTTGGATAGCTGCTTCAAGCGGGCGGAGGAGATTAACCGGGATTTTGCCATTATTTTGGAGGACAACAGCGGCAAATGGATACGCTGGTATGAAATCCATAAAAAAACCTTCAGCCTTAGCCGTACCCCGCTGGATATTGCCGCCGAATTCCGCGTGTTTATGCAACAGCATACCTCTACTTGGATTTTTACCTCGGCAACCCTGAGTGTTGGCAACAAATTCGATCATTTTGCCAATAACTTAGGGCTTAGCGGCTATGCCAGTGCCAGCTGGGAAAGCCCGTTTGATTATGCCCGGCAATCACTGTTTTATCACCCCAAAGGCTTGCCGAAACCGGATGATGATAACTTTATCCCGCTGATTGTGGATTTTGTGCTGCCGGTGTTGCAGGCCAGCCAAGGGCGGGCTTTTTTTCTGTTCACCAGCCACCGCGCCTTGCAACAAGCGGCGGAGTTATTGAAGGACAAGCTCAGCTACCCGCTATTAGTGCAAGGCAGCCATCCTAAAAGTTTGCTGTTGCAACAATTCAAGTCCAAAGGCAACGCGGTATTGCTAGGCACCGCCAGTTTTTGGGAAGGTGTGGATGTGCGCGGCGAAGCATTATCGTGTGTGATTATCGACAAATTGCCGTTTTCATCGCCCGGCGATCCGGTATTGAAAGCGCGTTTGGATGCTATGACCCAGCAAGGTCGCAATCCTTTTTTTAATTATCAGCTACCCAATGCGGTGATCACCCTGCGCCAAGGTATCGGCCGGCTGATCCGTGATGTCACTGACCGCGGTGTATTGATGGTGTGCGATCCGCGTTTGTTGAAGCGTTCTTATGGGCAAATTTTTCTGGACAGTGTGCCACCGATGAAGCGTACCCGCGAACTAACTGATGTCCAAGCATTTTTTAAAGAAGAGCAACCCTCATGAAGTTATTGGCGGTAGAAACAGCTACGGAAGCCTGTTCGGCAGCATTGTATTACGACGGAACCATACTCGAACGCCACCAAATAGCCCCACAACAACATACCCGACTGATTTTGCCCATGATAGAAAGCTTACTGGCGGAAGCCGGAATGCAGCAAAAGGATTTGGATGCATTGGCGTTTGGTTGCGGCCCGGGGTCGTTCACTGGCGTGCGTATTGCCACAGGCATTATTCAGGGCATCGGGTTTGGTTTGGATTTGCCGATTGTACCCGTTTCCACCTTGGCGGCATTGGCGCAAGATTTTTTTGACCGGCACGATGCGGACACTGCTTTTGTGGCGATGGATGCGCGTATGTCGGAGATTTTTTGGGGCGTTTACCAACGCAACCAAGATAACTATGCCGAACTGTGCGGCAAAGAAGTGGTGACACCAGCCCATTTGGTTGAGTTTCCGGCACTAAACGGCAGTGGCGTAGGTTCTGGCTGGGGTGTTTATGCAGATGTTTTGGGCGGTTGTTTGGCAGGGCTAGTCGGCACTTGTCATCCAGACTTTTTACCCCGCGCGGCAGCGGTTGCCAAACTGGGGGTGTATGGCTTTAACCACGGCCTTGCGGTTACGGTTGATGATGCCCTGCCCAGTTATTTGCGTAATAATGTCGCCAAAAAAGAATCGGAACGGCTGCGGCCTTGATTGGGCCGATGAAACCCCCTGCCCTTGCCCTGCAACATTTATCAGTTGATGTCCAAGGCTTTATCCAAGGCGTTGGTTTTCGCCCTCTAGTTTTGCGGCTTGCCCAGCAGTATAGCCAAAAAGGTTGGGTTGCCAATACCTTGCAAGGGGCCCAATTGGCCATTGAAGGTTGTGCAGGACAACAACAACTGTTTTTGGCCGCGCTAAGCCATCAGCTACCGCCCGTTGCTGAAATAAAATCACTGACCACGACCCGCCAACCCTTGGCAAATTTCCAAGATTTCCGTATCCAAACATCAACCATTGACGGCAAACCTTCGGTGTTTGTGTTGCCCGACTTGGCCTGTTGCCCCGCTTGCATCAACGATATTAACGATGCAGACAGCCGTTTTTATCGCTATCCGTTTACCAGTTGCTGCCACTGCGGCCCGCGTTACAGCATCATGCGCCAGCAGCCTTATGACCGTGACCATACCACTATGGCAGCATTTAGCTTGTGTGACGCTTGCCTAGCGGATTATCACGCGACCGATGACCGGCGTTGCCACGCCCAAACTTTGGCTTGTCCACATTGCGGCCCGCAACTGCAATTGCTGAATGCGGGGGGGCGCTGTTTGTCTGAACAAAACTCAGCCCTATTGGCTACAACCGATCTGTTACGGGCAGGCCATATAATTGCTATTAAAAGCATAGGCGGCTTTCAATTGCTGGTTGATGCGGGTAATCAGCAAGCGATTGAACGCTTAAGGCAACGCAAACAGCGCCCGTACCAGCCATTCGCGCTGATGGTTGCCGATGTACCTGCCGCACAGCAGTTGGCAATGATTAGCCCACTGGAACAACGCGCCTTGACCTCGCCAGCCGCGCCTATTGTACTGCTCAAACGCAGTGCCAATACCACCCTTGCCGCAGCGGTTGCGCCCGATAATGCTTGGTTAGGCATTATGCTAGCTTATTCGCCTTTACATCATTTGCTGTTACAAGCATTTGCCGCGCCGCTGGTGGCAACCAGCGGCAACCGCCATAATCAGCCGATTAGCGTCAGCACAAGCCAAGCATTGCTGGAATTGGCGGGCATTGCCGATTATTTCCTTACCCATGACCGCGCCATTGTCAGACCGCTCGATGATTCAATAGTGCGGGTTATCAATGGCAACATCACGGTATTACGCCGCGCCCGAGGTTACGCGCCACTGCCTATCACCCTCCCCGCCCCGTTGCCGGACAGTTTGGCAGTGGGCGGGCATTTAAAAAACACCGTGGCTATCAGCCAACACCAACACATTATCCTAAGTCCGCATATCGGTGATTTGGATTCGGCTGCCTCGCAACAGCAATGGCAAAAAACAACGGCTGATTTACAAGATTTTTACCAAGCCAAGCCCACTGTTATCCTGCATGACCACCATAATGCTTATGCCAGCAGCCAGTTGGCTAGCCAAATGAATGGCGTTCAACAGCCCGTGCAACACCATGTTGCCCACGCGCTTGCTTGTATGGCAGAACACCAATTGCTTGCCCCTGCCTTGGCAATAGTATGGGATGGTAATGGCCGGGGTGATGATGGCTTGTTATGGGGTGGCGAGTTTTTATTGATCAAGCCAAACGGCTACCAACGCTACGCGCATTTGCGCACCTTTGCCTTGCCCGGCGGCAGCAAAGCCATACAAGAGCCACGTCGTGCAGCGTTGGGCTTGTTTTATGAAATATATGGCGATGCGGTATTCAATCACGAAAATTTGCCGTTTTCAGCGCAAGAACTGGCGTTATTGCAAGCAGCCCTGCAAAAACAGCTTAATAGCCCGTGCACCAGTAGCGCGGGGCGGTTGTTTGATGCTATCGCCAGTTTATTAGGGGTGTGCCAATACAACCACTACGAAGGGCAAGCGGCAATGGCATTGGAAGCGCTGACGGAAAACCCGCCAGACGAAACGCGCCACCTACCCTGCTATGATTTTCGGCTTCTTGATGGCACACCAACCGTAATCGACTGGCAACCAATGATTGAGCAAATGCTGTTGGATTTTGATAAGTTGCCGTTAACGGCTATTGCCGCTGGCTTCCACAATAGTTTGGCGAACATGATGCTGGCGATTGCCGAACGGGTGGATTGCCCAACCGTTGTGCTCAGTGGCGGCTGTATGCAAAACGCTTATTTAGTCAAGCAAGCGGTGCAGGGCTTAAAAAATGCCGGTTTTGCCGTATACTGCCAACAAAACATCCCGCCCAACGATGGTGGCTTGGCGGCGGGACAACTCTACGCACTTCAGTTTATAGGACAATCCCCATGTGCTTAGCGATGCCCGGACAAATCATCAGCATCACCGATAACAGCGATCCTTTGGCACGTAGTGGTTGCGTCAATTTTTCGGGTATCCGTAAAACCATCAGCCTGGCTTATGTGCCGGAAGCCAAGCTGCATGATTATGTGATTGTCCATGCGGGCGTGGCGTTGTCGGTATTGGATGACGAAGAAGCGTCGGCGAGCTTACAGGCTTTTGAGCAATTGGCTGAATTTCAGCAAGCCCTATAATGACACAGCCTAACCCCTACCGCGACCCCGCCACGGTTAAAAAACTCTGCCAAGCCATAACGGCTATCACCACGCAACCTTGGCACATCATGGAGGTATGCGGCGGGCAAACCCATAGCATCATCAAGCACGGCCTTGACCAGCTACTACCGCCTGAAATTACCCTAATACACGGTCCCGGTTGTCCAGTGTGTGTCACCTCACTCAGCTTTATTGATAAAGCCTTGGCTATCGCCGCCCAGCCAGGCGTTATATTCTGCTCGTTTGGCGATATGTTGCGCGTACCAGGGTCGCAGTTGGACTTATTGGCACTGAAAGCCCAAGGGGCGGATGTGCGCGTGGCCTATTCACCATTAGATGCCTTAAGCTTAGCCCAGCAACACCCTGACCAAGCAGTGGTTTTTTTTGGCGTAGGTTTTGAGACCACCGCCCCCACCACCGCCCTTGCCGCTTATAAAGCCAAACAACTGCAATTAAAAAACTTTTCCTTGCTGATTGCCCATGTGCGAGTGCCGCCAGTGATGCAAGCCTTGCTGGATGCACCTAACCAACAGGTACAAGGTTTTTTAGGGGCGGGCCATGTCTGTGCCATTATGGGCTACCATGAATACCTACCCATTAGCTTGCGCTATAGTATCCCGATAGTGGTGACTGGCTTTGAACCGGTTGACATTCTGCAAGGGCTATATTTATGCATCAAGCAATTGGAAGCGGGCAGGCATTGCGTGGAAAACCAATATAGCCGCGCGGTGAAAGAACAAGGCAACACACCCGCACAAGCGTTAATGCAGCAGGTTTTTCAGGTGGTGGACCGCAACTGGCGGGGCTTAGGTAAAATCGTTGATAGCGGTTTGGCATTACGGCCAGATTATGCCCAGTGGGATGCCGAACAACGTTTTGCGGTCAGCACAATCACCACGCACGAACCGACTGCTTGCCGCAGCGGGGAAGTGTTGCAAGGCTTACTGAAACCCGCCCAATGCCCCGAATTTGCCACCCGCTGCACCCCCGAACACCCACTAGGGGCCACCATGGTATCGTCTGAGGGAGCTTGTGCCGCTTATTACCGTTATCGCCGTTAACCTATTCTCCCACTATGCCTGATTTTAAACTCAACTGCCCGCTGCCCTTGCAGTACCAACACATCGTAATGGCACACGGTGGCGGCGGTCGGCTGATGCAACAATTACTCGGCACAGTCATCCGCCCCGCTTTTAATAACCCGATACTGGATGCCCAACAGGATAGTGCGGTGCTGGCTATTAATGGCACTAAGCTGGCTTTTACCACGGATTCTTATGTCATCAAGCCATTATTTTTTGCCGGTGGCGACATTGGCAAACTGGCGGTATGCGGCACATTGAACGACTTGGCTATGAGCGGTGCCAAGCCCTTATACCTTAGCTGTGCGCTGATTATTGAAGAAGGCTTGGCGATTGCCGACTTACAACGCATTATGGCCTCCATGCAACAAGCCGCCCAACAAGCGGGGGTGCAGCTAGTGACCGGCGACACCAAAGTGGTTGAGCAGGGCTGCGGCGATGGGCTTTATATCAATACAGCGGGCATTGGATTAATTGCCGAGGCGGTCAATATATCACCCGCACGCATCCAAGTGGGCGACCACATCATCATCAACAGCGATCTGGCAAGGCACGGCATGACCATTATGCTGGCCCGCGAAGGCATAGCCTTTGACAGCCACTTGCAAAGCGATTGCGCGGATGTATCGGGTTTGGTGCAAACACTGCTAGCTGATGGCTTAGACATCCATTGTATGCGCGACCTGACCCGTGGCGGCTTGGCAAGCGGCTTGATAGAACTGGCCTGCACTTCGCTCCATGCTTTTGACATTGATGAAACTGCCCTGCCCATCCATGCCGATGTACAAAGTGCCTGTGAAATTTTAGGGTTTGACCCGTGGTATATCGCCAATGAAGGCTGCTTTGTGCTATTTGTACCCGCTACGCAAACGGAACAAGCATTAAAATGGTTGCATCAGCACCCATTAGGGCAACAAGCTTGTGTGATTGGCGAAGTTAAACAAACACATCCGCAAGGCTTGGTGACACTGCAAACAGCAATGGGCATTAGCCGTGTGCTGGATTTATTAAGCGGCGAACAACTACCTAGGATTTGTTAAAACCCGCAAGATGGATCAGTTGTAGGGTGGATTCGCCGCCAGGCAATCCACCACAACGAAGCCAAAGCAGTGTGGGCTGTTGCGGTTTTTATGGGGGACACCAAAAAACAACATTCCGTATTGACTAAAACCAGCAAATAGGTTTTAATGTTCGTCTTTGCAAAGTTGCCCAGGTAGCTCAGTCGGTAGAGCAAAGGATTGAAAATCCTTGTGTCGACGGTTCGATTCCGCCCCTGGGCACCACTTGCAAAAAATTCCCATTAGAAAACAGCCAAAAAAGCCCAGGTAGCTCAGTCGGTAGAGCAAAGGATTGAAAATCCTTGTGTCGACGGTTCGATTCCGCCCCTGGGCACCATCACCCCCCATCAAGCATTTACAGCCTAAACAGACACTTAATTACCTATGACAAAGGGTATGACAATTGTCTTACAAATTTAACAGAAATCAACGTATAAAATGTGTAGAATTAAGCCCATCGGAAAGCATTTTAGCTGGGCCTTGGCAAACTAAACATAGAAAAATGATTGATAAAGTTGAGCAATTGCCTGTTTTAATGAGCCAAAACCCATTGTCTTGGCTCATTATCGGTATTGCCGCTGTTAGCTGTATAACATTTGTCATTGCTGCACTCCGAAATCGACCTCAGACACTCTTCTTTGCATTGACACTTTCAATTACCAGTTTAATTGTTGTCAGCAATGGGCAGGACACAACAATTCATGCATGGCGAAGTTTGTACTTATTTGAAAGCCTAAAAGCCAATCACCTTGATCTACTGCTGACGCTCGACAATATATCACTGCCCATTTTTTATTTTTACAGCCCGCTGACCTACGAGCTGACCTGGCCTTTTTTGTGGATGGGCTTCACCGCTTTACAATCGATCAGGATCATCGCCTCGCTTGGTTTTATCCTAATGGCTTATAGTGCACGCACTATGATTTGCAGGGCTATTGATCCGCTTGCGCAGGATTACAAAATCGCTTCACTGCTAGGCGTGGTTTTTTTATCGGTGAACTATGTTTACCATAACTACCTAACTAGGGGCGCGCTGCCCGAAGCTTTATCTTATGCCTTAGTGCCGATCATTATTGTCAGCTTACTGGATAACAAATATTTGTTATCCATGCTATTGATTGCGTTACAAATAATGGTGCATCCCGTTTTATTTGTCCAGTCATTTAGCGCAGAAGCCGTTATATTGCTAATGCTAGATAAGCAATTTTTTTCAAAAACATGGAAAATTGCATCCGTTTACGGCAGTGCTATGGTACTTTCTTCCCCTTTGTGGTTTTTTGGGCTGGCAAACAAAACATCAATTGACGGCATTAATGGGTTACCCATTAAGTTTGAGGACACGTTCGTCTCTTTAACAAGCATCGTTAGCTTGGAAGATTATATCGGCGTGGGTTTTTTTATCGTATCAATCCTATTGATAGTGGTAATCAACACCCATCGCACTTTAACGTGGCAAACAATACTCGGCATCATCGCGTTTACAGCAACACTGCTAATCCAGTTGGAGTCATTCAAACCCTGGATTAGCTCCCTACCTATAATTAATATGTCGCTATTTATTTGGCGCTGGAGCTTTGTATCGGCAATTATAGGTGTCACCGTCATTGCTGTACTATGGAAAAATTGCACCAGCCACCTTATTGTACATACGCTTATTATTTTATCGGCAACTCCTGTCTACAACGCACTGGAAATCCGACTGACAGCAGCCAATTTTTTTAAACCAGACCCCGATCCGCCCATCAACTTTAAAGAATTGTTTGCTAAAATAGACGGATATCATACGTGGGGCTTTGGCGAATTCATGCCCAATTACACAACCATGCCCGATGGTTGCAAAACAGTTGATAAAGACCACAGCCAGCTAGTAGACTATGCCCAGCTTAGAGAAAAGCCCATGGCCGTAAAGGGCACGGTTGCGATACCTAATGCCCCTATCGGCATCGTAAAGTATTTGCGTGACGGCGAACAAGCCCAAAACTTGTCCGTTTGTGACGGGCAATTGCTAATACCGGTCACCCACCCGCAAACAACCATTACCGCCCAAGAAGATTTTATGATGCAACACCCGTTAATTCGGTTTGCTCTGCCGGTTTTGGTGTTGCTGGCTATTGTTGCGGTGTTATTGACTCAGCATAAACACCGTTACCGTGCCATTTAAGAAAGCTTTAACAAATTAATGCTACTATCCATCAAAAGAGCCAAAGATTTGCCGGTGTTTTGTCGGACAAGTGGCAGTAATTAAATATCTCTCAAACAATTCTAAAAAGATTACGCACATGAAAATAGCTGTCGCTGGTACGGGTTATGTCGGTCTATCAAAC
>CAIYOW010000092.1 GCA_903927955.1 uncultured Methylococcaceae bacterium
CGCCGACAGGCTAGTCGCCGTCGCCAAGCCTTGGTTGCAAATCAGGTAGTCCGTGTAGAGCTCTGTTTTTTCTTTATCCATCCTAGAATGATACGCTTTTTGGAATCGGGGTGCGTAACATCAGTTACTGATTAAAAACAGTCTCGACCATCCTGTAACGCCCTCTTTCGAAGTAGGGTAGGCTGGTTTTTGTAGCCATGTGGTTGGATGCGCGGCACTGGTAATGTGCCAGTGCTTGGCGAAATAACTGTTGCCCTTAGCTAAATCAATTACCGCATAAAGCCAATCACTTATTCTCAAATCGGTTCAAATCAAATAGCCCTGCCTCAACCGGAAACTCCTTACCATAAGCGGTGTATAAACAGTCAGCGTGCGCCCAAAATTGCGGATTTGTCCGCCTAACTGCAAAGCGCGCCGTCAAATCGCTATAAGCAGCGGTAGCATTTAGCTTTTTCACCGTGGCAATAAACTGCGGCAATTGGTGGATGCTCAAGCGATAAAAGGCATTTGGATAAGCCCCCAAAAACCCCGGGACAAGCGTTAAAGTATCTTCATCCAATAAACGGCGGTCTTCTTCTTTAAACAACTCGGAGACATTGCTGTGCGCGCTATTGCGTAACAAAGTGAAATGATGCGGCTGCTGGTACACATCGTTAATAGTGATAAACGTGGTTTCGGGCAGGTAAGAAACCGCTTTGCCCCTAAGGCTGGCGAGTTGCTTTAGTAAAGCGAAAGCTTCCGGAAATCCTGCTTGCGTCAACTCATAACGCTCATCCAGCACCGGCTTTAGGTGCTGTTTCCACAAACGGGTAAATTCAGGCCACGGATAGTGGGTTTTATATAAAATGCCCGTGTTTTGAAAATACAGGCGCTGGCTGGCATGTAAATGCTCCAGCACAGTAGCAGGTGCATTGCGGTACCATTGGTTTTGTACCGTATCGCGCATCGACATCGGCAAAAAGGCCAGCACATTTTGTTCGCCTTCCATGCGTAAAAAATCCATGTATAAACGGGCTTGCAATTGATGGGCAGTAGTGCCGAACACATCAAAACCCGCCACCAGCAAATAATGGATACGCTCCAGCAAGGGGTAGCCCAGAATCAACGCGGTTTGCGGCTGCTCCCCCACCAAGCCCTTAACGATACTGGCATTGTCGAAATTTCTAAACACAGTCAGCGCAGCATTGGGGTTGTTGCCATCCCCATCCCATAACAAAGATAAATTAGGCTGGTTTTGTCCAATTAGCATTTTGTTCAGCAGCAAACTTTTCGCGCGCAAATAATCGCTTTCCTGATCCGCGTAGGATTGCCATTTCAACAAACTGGTCAGGCTTTGGTCGCTAATCGGCAAATTTGCCTGTTTCAGGGCAGTGGCTAAAAATGCCTGGCTTTCTTGAACGGGATTATCGGGATGGATAAAACCTATCCAAAAATAATCGTTGATAACATTGATCGCCACTTGCCCACGGCACACCGGGCCTTTGATGAAACCCATCACCGTGAATTGCGCCTCATCAAGCATCAAGCGATAACGGGAATGCACAGGGATTTGTTCGAACGTGATAAATGGATTGGCGGCTATTTCAGGTTGATACGATGGCAAATGCGTCACCTGATAAGGCGCGTCAACAAACCACGATTTAATGCGCTGCATTCTGGCATCATTCAGCGCGTAAGGCATGTGGGTTTTTGCCAGCAAAGTGCCGCGCACCGGACGCAGACGATAGTAAACCCGTGGCACTTGCGGATCGGCAAAAGGATGTCGCGAGATAATCAGCTGGATGGGCTGGCCGGGCGGAGTTTTCGAGCGCACCAACTCAAAAAAATCATGTTCGGGCAAGTCGTCAAAATATAAATGGGCAAAAAACCAGTGTTCGTAAATGTAACGACTCATCAACTGGACTTTCAAGCTGCTGCCATTTAAAAACTTTTCCCATTGTTCCGCCTTATCCAACTGTGCTTTTGACAATACCGCTGGGGATTCGGTAGGCGCACCTAATTCCAGCCAACGCACCAAGGTTTGTTGTTCCTTATTGCTCAACGGCGGCAAACCGTATGGCATGCCCCATTCGGGATGCGTCTTGGCAAAATCGGCAAATTCTTCCAAGGCAGGGCAGGTATGTTCGCTGTACAAATCAAAATCGTAACGCCCGGCAGGCAATAAGCCTGCTTTAGGGAACAAATGCTGCTTTTTTAACTGTAACATGTTCGCCATCACACTGGCTTCACGATTCGTGACCGGATCGGCATGGCGCTCGTTAAGCACCGGGACAAAACCTTTTAGTCGCCATTGTTTGTTGTCCTGTGCATCGCTAAACAAACGGGTAGGGGCCATCATCGACCAACGCACCCCGTCATAGATTTTTTGTTTGCTTGCACCCCGCGTAATGCCTTCATAACTGCCCATTTGCAATTGGCAAGGTGCGTCAAAACAGCCGTGACAAACCGCGCAACGGCTGTCGGTGATCGGTTTCACATCGCGGCGGTAACTGACGTTAGCAACAGTGGTGGCAGGTTGGTCAAAACGCGCGGGGTCGGCAATGCCGTACTGTTGGTCGAGTTGATAGCGGGTATAAGCCGCACAACTTGCCAGCAACCATAGCACCAAAAACAGCAGTAAGTTACGCACGATTGCCTTGGCTTGAAACACAGCTATAAGTATTGTCCGCTGATCAGCGTTTTTGCCAACCAGACCCCGTATTGACATACTGCCCAGCGGGAATTTTATTGATAATTTTTTGTGCCGCGAGTTTGGCAACAGTGTCCGAAGTCACGCCGTTTTTATTGGCGATGCGTTGGTATTCGGCTAAACGTTGCGCGTTGATGCTTTCCACTAAGGCTTTAACATCGGCGGGCGCATCGGACTTGACCACCCCCAAAAAGCCGCTGGTTTGCTCGCCGATAAGTCCTGAGGATTTGGCTTGATCCAAATTGGCGGCAGCAATGGGCAACGTGACCAATAATAAACCCAAAAACAATGGGCGTAAAATGCCGGGCAAGGTTGTCGTTTTCATTCATCTCTCCTTTAGAACAAGCCTTTTGGGTTGGATATCAGGTCGTCCACGTCTTTTTCAATTTTCAAGCGTATTTCGTGTTCTATTTTAATGTTCATATTAATTTCAATGGGTTTGTCAGGCGCTTCAAACTTAACCGAAGGCGTACATCCAAACAAATGCCAGGTGCTCCAGAACAGAACGATATATTTTATAACGGTAGCTGTCCATCTCATTGTGGTCTCCGTACTGCGGGTGGTGGTTTAGGTTGATGATCCCCTAGCGGGAGTTTTTCGGTTTTTGCTGCCGCTTGGACTTTGACTACTTTTAAAATCGCCTGCTCAAAATTACCTTTTTGTAACAGTTCAGGTAATTGCCCGCTCAATTTCAAATTAAAAGCCAAGGCATGGCCTGACAAAACTTCTGGGTTACTGCCTTCCAAACGCAAATCTAAGTGATAATCGCCGTTAGGATGGTAGTTGAACTGAGTGCTTAAAAGATGATATTGGAGATTGCGTAACGCCCTGAACGCCAAGTTTTCTTTATCCGCTATCGGGCCTTGGTAGCGCAAAATACCCGGTTGTCTGCCAATCAGGGTACCATCCAGCAATTCAAACGAATTTTCAGAAATGCTTAAAGGCAACACGCCATTGACCGTACCGCTGCCGGACAACTTATCATAATCCAGTGTCGCCAATAATTGTTCCAAATCAACATTATCCAATTGCAAGGTCAATAGCAGCGGACGTTTCTTAAGGTCAAACATGACCGGCAACACGCGTAACTGACCACCCAAGATTGTGCCGCCACAGTGTTCAACCGACACTTGCCCGTCGTGAAAATTGGCCTTGATGGCTACATCCTGCACCGCCAGTTTTTTAGCCAGTGCCAGTGTTGGCAGGGTTGCCGATAAAGCGATGGCGGGGTGGGTTAAATCCGCTATATCCACATTAACAGTACCTTGCCTGATTTGCAGCGGCTCCGCAGTCACCGCTAAATCAAATACCTTGGCATGGATAGCACCAGCAATCAGCTGTGGCATCTGCCACCGCAGTTGCAGCGTTCCTTGCACTTGTCCGCTACTGAGTTGCCATTCATGGGCCACTTCCGGTTGCCAAGGTTGCAGCAAGCCGCGCAATGCCATGGCCGTCATCTCCAGTTTGGCATTAGTATTGATGATGCCTTTTGCCATGTCTGCATCCACTTTCACCAGATTGCGGCTGTCGCGGGTCACCAATGCCTGTGCTTTTACCGTGGCAAAATTGCCCGCAGTTTGGAGGTTTGCATCCAACTGGCTTAAGGTCAATTCGGGTGTTTCCCAAAATTTAGTTGCCGTACCGATGTTGGCTCTAATTTTTTCCGGTATCAGCAAACTGGTGTTTAACCATTGCCCCAATGCACCCACCTCGGCACGCAAACGGGCTTGTTTATCGGCCTGATCCAAATGTTCGGCAACCAGCTCAAAGACTTTGCCGCCGGAGGTTAGTTTGGCAACAATTTTGGCAGTACGGAACCCCGGCTCAAGATCAATAGCAAGGGATTGGTCAGCCGTTTGCAAATGGGCTTGCAGTAGCTGGGTGTCGGCACGGCTAATGTCAGTTTGCCCGATAAAATGGCTTACACCCCATTCGCTAGTCGTCGTTAAATCCAAGCTGGCAATCTGTAAACGCTCCAGCGGATACGTCAATGTACCAAAAGGTGTCCCGCTGGTAGCGTGGGATTTGTCTACCGCATGGTAGCTGAAAGCCAGCTTGGCATCGCTAACGCTAATCGCCGACACTTTTGGGGTACGCAGGTCGTAGCTAATGGTGACATCGTGCAATTGCGCTGATAACACCCCCGCTTCCGTTTCAATGCTGCCTGACATATCCGCCACTTCGGCTTGGTTAAAACCAAAGCGCAAGCCGGACAGGGTCGGTGACAGTACAGGGGTTTGTTCAAGAAAGCGCAGCAATACCCACTGCATCATGCTGGAGCGGTTCCACCACACACTGATGCCCGCAATAGTGAGGGCAAGGCAACAGACCGCGAAGATTCGGTTTCTTAAACGGTGTGGATTTTTAATGTTCTCTTCGGTGGAAAGGTCAGGCTGCATGAGAGGGAATTAATGGCAAATCGCTGCCTGCAATACGGCAACTAGCCTAGGATGCCCTAGGTTTTTATAAAATTACTTTCATTGCTTGCATTGGCTTAGCAATAGCCATAAAACCACATGGGTGACACCGATGAGCCTTTCCTATCTTTATCCCTTTGGGTATAAAAGCAATCTGGAAGGCTTTAAATCATACTGATATTGTATAAAGAGACTTATCTTCTGCCGTGGCCTCTATTACGGCCTCTGTCACCACCCCTATAACCGCCTTGGGGTTGCGTGACCACATTGCCGAGCAGCCCGCCTACCGCCGCCCCACCTAGCGCACCTAACGGGCTGCCATTAGTCAGGGCCGCCCCGCCTATCCCCCCCACACCCGCACCCAGCAACGTGCCTTGACCTTGTCTGGACATGCCCGCGCATCCCGCTAAGATTATAAATAGCGCGGCAATAGCTAAAATAGCGGCAATTTTTGTAAATTTTTTCATGATGTTACCTCTTAGTATTAGGTTTCCGGTGGATTATGCCCGTTATGTTTCGGATGACGACCTACCATCGTGTTCCTGAGCTTAAATTTTTACGATGAACGCCACTGTCAACTCAATTGTATCCGCCCCAATAATTCCGGTCTGTCCGTTGGCACACATAACAATAAAAGCACATGCCAATAGAAGAGTTACCCATAGTGTTCACCGGGGAATACACCCAATCCCCTAAACTTAAGCCAGTCACCTGATCAACACGTTGGGCTTGACCTGGACTAGGTTTTTGGCAATTCCGGCCAAGATGACCAACAATTGGCCCGCCGCTGGCAAGGCGACTCACCCTGAAGCCCGCGATCCGGCACGAACCATCTGGCGGGCTTATAGCATTACCGGCGGGCAAGATTTGTTCGGGGATTGGGTCGTCGTCCTCAGCTATGGCCGGATCGGGGCGAAAGCTCAGACAAAAACCGTCATGCTGCCCGATGAAGAGGCAACCCGCCGTTATGTGCGACAATGCCTAAAAAAACGAGAAAATGCGCCAAAACGTATTGGCGTCGGCTATACCATGATACAAACCACTGGAGTATGGAAAGCATTTATTGAACAGGGAAGGCATGAGGATCAACAACACCCTGCCTTGAACACCATCGAATAATAACAGGAACCAAGGACGCATGAACCATCAAGCCCTCTCCGCCTTCATTTGGTCAGTTGCTGACCTGCTGCGCGGTGATTACAAACAATCGGACTATGGCAAAATCATCTTGCCGTTCACGGTGCTGCGCCGTCTCGATTGTGTGCTGGAATCCACCAAAGATGCTGTGCTGGCCGAATATGCCGCCAAACAACAAGTAAGACTCGCCCCAGAACCTTTCTTGCTGAGAAAAGCCGGGCAGAGTTTCTATAATACCTCGCCCTTGGATATGAAAAAGCTGATGGGCGACCAAGACCATATCAAAGAGAATCTGTTTTCCTATATCCAAGATTTTTCCGAAGCGGTGCGGGATATTTTCGAGCGTTTTGAGTTTTATGCCCAGATAGACA
>CAIYOW010000093.1 GCA_903927955.1 uncultured Methylococcaceae bacterium
GATGGTTTAAAGCCCTTGGCTAAAATATAGGCTTCCTTTACCCTTATCTTTGACGCTTTAGGGATTCGGACAACCACTTTTTCAAAATGTTGTTGCACTTCTTTGTGGAAGCTTTCAAATGCTTCCCCCTGAAAGGCCTTGACCAAAAAACTGCCACCTGGTGCCAATAAGGTTTTAGCGGTTTCTAAAGCCAAATCAGATAAATCCTGTGCTGAATAATAATCTACGTATTTGCTGTCGGATATATTTGGTGTCATATCGGACAGGACAAGGTGGACAGGCTCTCCCGCCAATACCTCATGAAGCTGGTTGAGTATGGCTTCTTCACGGAAGTCGCCTTGGATGAAATGTACGTTTTCAACAGTGTTCATGGGCAAGATGTCCAATGCCACCAATTTATTGTTGGCACCCATGACCTGCCGTGCATATTGGCTCCAGCTACCCGGCGCAGCACCCAAATCCACAATATTCATACCCGGCTTGATAAGCTGTTCTTTCTCATGAATTTCTTTCAGTTTAAAAACCGCACGGGAGCGATAGCCTTGTGTTTGAGCCAATTTGCCATAGCCATCGTCAACTTGTCCCCTACGATTGCTATTTTTTGAGCGAAAAAAAATATTTTTTAATACCATTAGGAATCCATTCGCTTAGAATCTAGGAACTAGCAACTTTTTTGTAATCCTATCAGTTATTAGATAATTGATCAATGTGTAAAAAATCGGAGCATATTGCCGAATTAAAGTTGCTGCAACAGCTTGGCCTCCGCCTTGATGGCATTTGCCTTACCCCACGCGGTGACGCTTTCGACAAACGCTTGGTGTTTGCCGGGGTGCGGTTTAAGCACATCGTATTCAGCATAAAAACTACCATCGCTATTGAACTGCAAGCGGCCTAGCCGCTGGTTGTTGGTAGCGTTAAACCAATGGCAAGCCAAATTTTCGCTATTGGTGTACGGGTCTTTGACCAGCTCAAAACGGGCCTGATCATAGTGCGGGTAATGGCTGACAGCCCCCTCGGCAAAACCTAGCTTGTCGATTTCTTCACGCAAGCGTTGGCAAACCGCTTCGGCAAGGGGGCGGTGTTGGTTAATTGGGGCGGTTAAATCCATATGGGCTTGTCACCATACCCCTTCTGGCATTTGCAACTCGGCAACCGGTATGCCGCCCAACAAATGCTGCTCAATAATGGTTTTCACATCGTCTTTTTTAAGGCTGCCGTACATGATGCCCTCGGGGTATACCAATACCGTGGGACCCATGTTGCAGGGTCCCATGCAACCGGTGTTGGTCAGGCCAATCTTTTCAAACAAGTTGCGGGCTTGGATTTCGCTCATAAATTCATTCATGATTTCGGAACAGCCAGAGCTGGCGCACGAGCCACGCGGGTGGCCTTGCGGGCGGTTTTGGGTGCAGACAAAAACGTGTTTTTCAGGTCTAGGCATGGCAGTTTCCTGTAGTTGATGCAAGTTGGGGCTGGGCTGCCCCAAGCGAAAATTACGCGGCGGCTTTATGTTCGTGGGTGAAACAATCTTTAGGGCAAACCTTGGAGCAAGCTTCACAACCAATGCAATCCAAAGCATTTTTGATGGTCATGACCATATTTTCGTCATCATCTTCAAAATCGCCATAATCATCATCAAAATTATCGTCATCCATAATTGATGATTTTTCCACCAAATCAAACACATCACGCGGACAGACCTTATAGCAACGCCCGCAGCCTATGCAGGTTTTGGCGTTGATGTCGGTGACGTAAGCGGGTGTCCATACTGAGCCGCCGTAGGTGATGCCTGTGACAAATTCTGTCATGACCGCCCCCTTACGCCAGTTCCGCTTGCGCGGCGAGCAGTTTTTTATGGGCTTCATCCCAATTTTTGCAGGCAACATAAGTCGCATTGGCAATGCCTAACAGCTCATGGTAAGCCTCCGGCAACCGGTCTTCAATCAAGTCATGCAATTCCATAGCCTGTTCACTCGCTAAGCGTTTGGTTTTTTTGACTTCTTTTTCTAAAACCCTGATGTCTTCTCCAGTCATGACGGCTACCCTCAATCAGTGGCTGCATTGTTGTATTTTTCGATCAAGCCAGTGGCTTTTTCGATCAATTTATCGGTTTTTTCAACTAAATCTTCCAGGCTGGCAAAGCCAAAACGATGCGTGTCGCGCAAAATTTTATCAACCACCACCAATTTACCGACCATGATCAAGGCGCGCCCAAAGCCTTCGTGGCTAAGATGCACGATGGGGGCAGCCATTAGCCCGGTTTTTTTCTCAATCAAGGTGGCGACCGAGTTGTAATAGGCTTTCAGGCGGGCAATGGTGATTTCATCCGGGTCACCGACCACGGGGATTTTTTGCTTGCGTTCTTTGGTCAGCACCACCGGGTCGATGATTTTCGCTTCCGACCAACCGGCATAGGTGTCGTAAGTGTCAATGGCGCGTAATTGTTTGATGTAATCTTTGACGATGTCGGATGTCAGGTTGGCATCATCTTCAGGTACGACTAAGGTGGCTGTGGTCATAATTATCTCCGTTTAAAATTTTATTCATCCCAACCTTCATCCGCCATTTTGTTGAAGCGGTCAGGGTCAGGGCCTTTGTTTTGGTTAATGGCCTTTGCCAGCCAACTGGATGGCCCGGCTTTCATCTCATTTTGTAAATCGGCTATTAAGTCTTTAATCTTACTGCCTTCGTGGACTTTCACCGGCTGGATGCCTCGGGTGATCAATTGGTTGATAGCCGAACCGCCCACCGCTTGGCAATACACCGCCGCGCAACCGTTGAGCAAGTCCAGTTTCACCGATAACTTGTCTTCATTGCCGTCTTGATTTAACACGCCAAATTCGGCGGCTTCCAGCATGTGAGCCTCTTCCATAGTGACGGCATAGACGGCGAAGGATTTTGCCGAGCCGAAATGTTGGTTGACAGTTTCCATGTCGGTGGTAGCAAAGGCGATTTTTAAGGCGGTTTGCATAAATTTTTCCTCATCCGTGTCAGGCACGATATTTAAGCGGCGGGTCAGTGACATGATTTGGCCTGCTCGTGGGCGGGTTTTTGCCCGTAAATGGAATGGTAAATGGGGATTTCTTCGTGCGAATAATTGATCACCAAATTGGCCAAATCGAACAATGTTTGCCGTGTGCCACGATAGCCAATCCAGGTTTTTTGGTAGCCGCCAATAATGTCATACAGCGGGAAGCCAGCCCGTAAAATGGGCACGCCCAAGCGTTCGGCGGTATCCACGGCATGAGAATTGCCAATCACCAATTGCGCTTTGTTGGCCTTGCCGCTGACTTCCATATCTTCCAAATCGCCAATTTTTATGCTAGTGACGGGGATATTGGCGAGCGAGGGCGTATTACAGGAGGTGATGGCGGTGACAATATCGGCACCCATTTCTTGCAACAAGGCAACAAAGGCGGCAAGCAAATCGGCATCGGCGGCAACGGCAACACGCAGTTGCCCGAGCATAAAATGGGTATCGAGCATGGCGTCTTGCAATTGTTGGCGCTGCCGTTCGATACGCACCGGCACCTCGTTGCCGCTGATTTCGGCAAGCACACAAATCAGCGCATCGTTGGCTTTCAGGCCGTAAAGATGGTCGAGCAAATAAGTCTTCACGCCGGTTTTTTGCTCCAGCAATTCGGCAGGTTTTTGTAAGGATGTGCCGATCACTACAGTGGCTGTTGCATCACCTAGCGTTGCCAGTTCCGAAATGAGCGTGCCGCCAATGGTGACAGGACTGAAATCCTCATCGGTCAAACAGCCGTCCAAAGAATCCGACAAATCTGGAATCAATACTGGCCGTAACTGGAATTGCTCAAACAATTCGCGCAAAGCTTCCAAATCGCCGGGTGTGAGCAGGTAACTGACTAGCACGTTGACTTGTTTTTTTCTTTTGCCCGGAAAAGTGCCTGCGTCTTTGGCATCGGGCACTAAGGCGCGGATTATTTCGGTCAAGGTTGCGGCATAACCGGTCTCCACACTGCCGGTAAAATCGGGCGTGTTGACGGCAACCACCGCCACATCTGCGTATTCTGGATTGGCTTCGCGGAATTCACGCACATTGCGATGCACATCGGCGCCTTGTGTTTCGGCCAATCCGGTGGTCAGGATGGTGATTAATGCCGGACGGGATTTTTCGGCAATGACACGGATGCCTTCACGGACATTTTCATCCGCCCCCAACACTGAGCTGGCTTGATCCATTGCCGTGCTTTGCAAAGGAATAGGTTCGCGGAAATGGCGCACAAAAAACACTTTTGCAAAGGCTGTACAGCCTTGCGATCCGTGCAGCATCGGCATAGCACGGTTGAAGCCCAAGGTCGCCAACGTGCCGCCAGTCGGTTGGCTGGCTTTGAGCGGATTGACGGACAAGGCTTTATTGCGTTTAAGGATTTCAGTCATGTTGCCACCTAGCGGCGCGGTGATGTATCAACAATGCCTGTAAGACAGGGCTGGTTAGGTTTGCTACGCTTGTTTAAAGCTTATTAAAATCTTAGCAAACATAATGCCAAAAACTATCCTATTGAATTTAATGAAATATGTGGCCATGGGTATTGTCGGAAACCTAACAAAAGCATATTAAAAGTATGTGATTGTTGGCGGGATGGGGTTTTGTGGGAGTATTCCAATCAAAGCCGACGTTAAGGACGTTAAGCTTGTGGAAGTAGGCTGGGGTGTACGTTGTTCAACCCAACCTGGCGGTACTGGCACGGCAATTCTTGGGAAATGTTGTGTAAATACTTATGGCTTTGCTCAGAAAGTGTGCGGCTTTTGCACTGGCAATAGCAGCGTCGACCAGCAGTGCCAGTGCGAATGAATTCGCACCTACGTTGGGGTTGGGCCAGCCCTAAGCTGCGCCACTTGCGCTTCGGTCAGTCCGGTTTTGGAGGAAGTCGATCAGAATGTCCGTGCTGTCCTCGCTGCCAAACACTTTTTTGAAGGCGAAGTCGGTTTTTAGGTCGAGGAAGCGCATGGACAAGTGCCTGTGGGTTATTAGGTTTAGGGTATTAGAATCAGGGGTATTGGGAATGTCAAGTTGAATCTTAGGCTTGGGCCAAAGCCCGCTGCGGGTTGTCGCGGGCATGAGCGCGCTCTTACTAACACATGGCTGTTTGCGTTACATCCCTTAAATAATAATGCCATTGTCGGCATTGTCAGTATCTTATCGTGGCATCTACATCAGATTTACCGAAAATTGTATCCTTTGCTACAAATCCGCCGCCCAAAAACCTGCTTTTAACATAACAAATAACAAATAATATCAATGTATTATAGATATTTTTAATCATGGCACAGTGTATGCTTTGACTTTTCTCAAACACATCAGAGAGAGGTCACCCCCATGCAACTGCCCGTATTAAACGAAGCACCAGCAGCAAAAAGCGGCTGCTCATCCAGCTCCTGCGGTACTACCGAAAACCAAATGGATGCTTTGCCCGATTCAATCCGGGAGAAAGTCCAAAACCATCCGTGTTACTCCGAAGACGCGCATCATTACTTTGCGCGGATGCATGTTGCCGTGGCACCCGCCTGTAATATCCAATGCCATTACTGCAACCGTAAATACGATTGCTCTAACGAATCGCGTCCGGGCGTAGTGTCGGAATTGTTGACGCCAGACCAAGCCGTCAAAAAAACTATGGCAGTGGCGGCCACCATTCCACAAATGACCGTACTGGGCATTGCTGGCCCTGGTGATCCACTGGCTAATCCTGAACGTACTTTCGAGACCTTCCGCCGCCTGAGCGAGGAAGCGCCGGACATTAAGCTATGTGTGTCAACTAATGGCTTGGCCTTGCCCGACGCAGTCGAAGAATTGTCAAAACACAATATTGATCACGTCACCATCACCATCAATTGTGTCGACCCAGAAATTGGCGCGAAGATTTATCCGTGGATTTTCTGGAACAACAAGCGCATTAAAGGCAAAAAAGCCGCCAAAATCCTGATTGAGCAGCAACAAAAGGGGTTGGAAATGCTGATTGCCAAAGGTATTTTGGTCAAGGTCAATTCGGTCATGATTCCGGGTATTAACGATCAACATTTGGCGGAAGTCAGCCGTGTGGTCAAATCTAAAGGCGCGTTTTTGCATAATGTGATGCCGCTGATTGCCGAAGCCGAACATGGTACCTTTTTTGGCGTGATGGGGCAGCGCGAACCCACACCTGATGAACTGCAAGATTTGCAAGATGCCTGTTCCGGCGATATGAACATGATGCGCCATTGCCGCCAATGCCGCGCCGATGCGGTCGGCTTATTGGGCGAAGACCGTGGTGATGAATTTACCATTGATAAAATTGAAGAAATGGAAATTGATTACCAAGCAGCCATGGAAAAACGCAAAGTTATCCATCAGGCTATCCAAGAAGAAATGGACAGCAAGCGCTTGGAAAAGGCGCATAAAGCTGAACAGTTTAAAGCCGAGCCGAAATTGGCAACCCGTCCAGTGCTGATGGCGGTAGCCACCGCAGGCCAAGGTTTGATTAATGTCCATTTTGGTCATGCCAAAGAATTCTTGATTTACGAGGCTTCGTCAGAAGGGGTGCGCTTCATCAGCCACCGTAAGGCCGACCAATATTGTGGCGGCGACAGCACCTGTGGCGACGGCGAAAGCGTGTTGCAACAAACCGTCCGCGCGTTGGCAGGTTGTGAAGCCGTGCTGTGTTCCAAAGTCGGCTACGAACCTTGGGAGCTGCTGGAAAATGCGGGGATTATGCCCAACGGCGAACATGCTATGGAGCCTATCGAAGACGCGGTTATGGCGGTGTACAAAGAAATGGCGGCAGCCGGTAAGCTGGCTGCCAAGCCGGAAGCCCTGAGGGCGCAAGGCTAGAAATGTTTGTGTAGTGTGCTTGTATGGGAGAGGTAAGTTGGGTCGCCCGAACAGGGTTGGCCCAACATGCCACTAAAGGCAATTGATAAAGCGCAAGCCACCTTCCGGGAGTCTGTTATGGCTGTAAAAATTATTGAATCTTGTGTGAATTGTTTTGCCTGTGAGCCAGTCTGCCCCAGCAAGGCCATTTTTGAAAGCAAGCCGCATTTTAAGGTGAACCCCAATAAATGCACCGAATGTGAAGGTGATTATCCGGTGTTCCAATGCGCCAGCATCTGCCCGATTGAAGGGGCGATTTTGAATGCGTTAGGTGAAGCGATTAATCCGCCCGGCTCACTGACTGGCATTCCACCAGAACGGATGGCGGAAGCCATGGCCGAGTTGCAATCACATTGAGGCTAAGCAATGGCTACCGTGCTGTTTTATGAAAAACCTGGCTGTGTCAGCAATAAGCGGCAGAAAGAAATACTGGCCGCCGCTGGGCATCAGGTCATCGCCAAAAATTTATTGTCCGAGAGCTGGCACGCAGAACGCTTGCGTGCCTTTTTTGGTGCTTTGCCGGTGCGTAATTGGTTTAACTACAACGCCCCCGCCATCAAGATTGGGCAAGTCAAGCCGCAACTGTTGGATGAGCCGCGTGCACTGGCGTTAATGCTGGAAGACCCCTTGTTGATACGTCGGCCATTGCTGCAAGTGGGCGATGAGTTACGGGTGGGCTTTGACCCACATTGGGTGGATGAGTGGATAGGCTTGTGCTTGGATACAAATACGGAATCGAACACGGATAGTGCAACGGATTTGGGGAGCTGTCCTAAGACGCTTGCCCAAGCTGGTTGCCGTGATGAATAAGCCACCGTTACTGGTTAGCGAGGGCATTGCCCAAGCAGTCCCTCTGTCCGAACGGGTGCATTGGATAGGCGCACTGGATGCCAACCTGCGCACGTTCGATATTATTTTAAAAACGGCCAATGGCACCAGTTACAACGCTTATGTGGTGCGTGGCAGTGCCGGTGTGGCGGTGATCGACACGGTGAAAGAAAGTTTTGCCGCCGACTTTTTTGCGCGTTTGGAATGTGTGGCGCGTTACGATGAAATCAGTATCATTGTCCTTAACCATCTGGAACCCGACCACACCGGTGCATTGCCGGAACTGATGCGCCGGGCCCCACATGCGCGGCTGTATATTTCGCAGAAGGCGCAGACTATGGTCAAAGCGTTGCTCAAGCAAGACGATTTGGCTTATACCCCCGTGCTGACCGGTGACAGCGTGTCCTTGGGGGATAGGACGCTACAATTTTTGCACACCCCGTATTTGCATTGGCCCGATACCCAATGCACTTATTTGCCGGAAGAGCATACGCTGTTTTCCGGCGATGTGTTTGGTTGCCATTTTTGCGATAACCGATTGTTTAATGATCAAGTTGGCGATTTTCGCTTCTCCTTTGAATATTACTATGCGCACATCATGCGTCCGTTCAAGGATTATGTGAACCGTGCCTTGGATTTGATAGAGCCGTTATTGCCCTTGGAGCAAATAGCACCTGCCCATGGCCCGCTGTTGCGCGACCGCCCGCACCGCTATGTGCGCCGTTATCGCGAACTGTCGCGCCCAGCTTTGCATAATGATAGGGATGATGGCGAAAAAACCTTGCTGATTTTTTATATCAGCTCTTATGGCAATACGCGGCGCATGGCGGAAGCCATTTATCAAGGGGCAATGGCGATTGAACAGGTCCGGGTGTCGTTGTACGACTTGGAAGGCAGCGAGCTGGAGCCGTTCGTGGATTTGATAGAAGGTGCCGATGGCATTGTTTTTGGTACGCCGACCATAAACGGTGACGCGGTCAAGCCGGTGTGGGATTTATTGTCGTCATTGGCGGTGATCAATCTTAAATCTAAAGTAGGAGGCGTGTTCGGCTCTTATGGCTGGACGGGGGAAGCGGTGCGGATGGTGGAAGACCGTTTGCGCGGCTTAAAGTTGCGCGTACCCGTACCGGGTTTGCGTATCAAGCTGATTCCAACCGATGAAGAAATTGCCTTATGCCATCAATTTGGGCTTGAATTGGCGCAGGAGCTGGTGGGCCTACGCGAAAGCAAGGTTATTGATATGGCGGATTTGGCGTAAACAACAAGAGGGGCATGCTTTGGCAGGTGTTCCAATAATAATTTTAACAACCCTCCAACAGGAGCAAACATTATGGCAAAAGCAACGATTACCTTTGAAGATATTAACGTGACTGTGTCCGCACCCGCCGGCACGCGCATTATCGAAATTTCCGAAAAAGTCGGTTCCGGTATCACCTACGGTTGCCGTGAAGGCGATTGCGGGACATGCATTATGAAAGTCACCGAAGGCTGGAACAACTTGACCGAACCATCGGTGCTGGAAGACAAAGTCCTGCGCGAAAATATGGCGGGCAAACACAACCGGCTGGCTTGCCAAGCGCAAGTGCTGGGCGGCGTTATCAAAGTCAGACCCGTCTGAGCCACTTAACATCAGGAGAACCTTATGGCCTTAGTCACATTTTCTAACCCCGAATTTAAAGATAAAACCATTTATGCTGTAGCCGGCAGCCACACGCAAACATTGCTGAAACTGGCCCGCGAAAACAAAATACCCATTAATTTTGAATGCGAAGACGGCGAGTGTGGCACCTGTTTGGTGAAAGTCAGCAGTGTGGATAAAAAGCTAGAGCGCATGGGCGGTACTTTGACAGAAAAAGAAAAAGCCGTGTTGCGTGAATGTGGCAAGATCAGCAAAGAAGAAATGGAGCAGGTGATAGTCGATGATTTGCCACCACCGTGGCGTTTGGCTTGCCAAATGATAGTGCGTGATGAAGATATCCTGGTCGAATATTGATTGATTGCCACCCCCAGTATTTATCAGAGGTAAGCTAACTGTCCTTACCCGCCACTTTTTTGTGAGCTTATCATGTCCGCAATGCCCAAACTTTGGCAAGATGCCCGTTCGGCAGCCTATGCACGCTTAAGCGAGTGCGGCTTATACTCGCCCAACCACGAATGGCTGGCCTGTATTGTTGCCAGTTGGCAAGTTGGCGACAGTGTCTTGCCGGATTTTTTGGGCATAACTCCAGAAGGGTTCAGCCAATTGCACCTGCAATTATTCCCCAATGTGGCTGTGCCCCTGCAGGCTGTTTCCGGTAGCCAACTGGATTACAGCCGCATGTTGGAAAAAGATGATCTGGTCAGGCTGCTAAAAAACCACGCAATAGCAGATTGCCCCGAAACGGACTGGATCATTGCCATAATTGTGGCGGCTTGCTTGGGCAGCGACCATCTTTGGCAAGATTTGGGACTATGGTCACGCGCCCAATTGAGTGCCATGCTGCACTATAACTTTCCTACCCTTGCCGCCAAAAACGACAAAGATATGAAGTGGAAAAAGTTCCTCTACAAGCAATTGTGCGAAGCTGAAGGCATTTTTGTTTGCCGTGCGCCATCCTGCGATATTTGCATTGATTACCCAAAGTGTTTTGGGTCAGAAGACTAGCTTTGATAAGCCACCTACCGACAAAACGGGAGGTGGCTTGTTGGCACAAGTGCTGTCAATAAAGGAGCCCGAGTGTGCATTTGATGTATAAAAGCCTAATGCCACTTCACTGGTCTATTCCAACCACCAGCCGTGGCTCAACCATCAAATCCTCCACCCAACAGCCTATCGGATTACCCAGATTTAAGTCCTTATCTTCAAACCTGACCAGATAGACGCTGCGTTCGGGTTGTTCTTCAATGTGTCCTATCAGCGTGATGACCCCACGGGTGCCCGCTTCCGCCAAAATTTCGCCTTCCACGCCGCCCGGTATGGAACCATCATCAACAATTGTCGACGCGGCATAGACTGTGTCGCCTATATCCAAATCTTCCACTCTCATTGTTATCTCCTAGGTATTGTATTTTGTAGGAAACCTGACAAAACCTGAATGATTGTTGCTTTATGGGTTTCCCAACATCATATAAATAAAAAATAAATTAATTTAATTCAGTAAGTTAAACAAATAATTATGTGCTGGCACACAGGTTGCATTATCAGGTTACAAGAACAATGCCATATTTAGGAGCCACCCATGATTACCTTGACAGAAAAAGCCATTAGCGCAGTTGGGCGCTTTATTGCCAGCTCAGAAACGCCCACAGCGGGACTACGGATTGAAGTGACCGATGGTGGTTGTTCCGGCTACCAATACGGCCTGAAGTTGGAAGCATTAAATACTGCCGATGACACAGTTATTGATTGCGGTGCAGTAAAAGTATTTGTCGATCCGGTCAGTATGCCGATGTTGGATGGCATGTCGATTGATTTTCTCGACAGCATTGACGGGTCAGGTTTTAAGTTCAGCAACCCCAATGCAGCAAAAAGTTGCGCTTGCGGTTCTTCGTTTAACCCTAACCCAAGTGGCACAGGCACTAAAACCTGTTCCTGATCACGTTGGGCTAGTAACGCGAAAGCGAAACAAACCGCGTAACCAAACATTGACCACCCTAGTGGGCTATGGCAACTGCCTGGCCCGACCAGCCATTAAGCCAATTCCGAGGACACCACCATGTGGGACTATTCAGACAAAGTAAAAGAACATTTTTTTAACCCGAAAAACGCTGGTGCAGTGCCTGATGCGAATGCCATTGGTGAAGTCGGTTCCATCAGTTGCGGTGATGCCTTACGCCTGACCTTAAAAGTCGATGATGACAGCGAGGTAATACTCGATGCGGGCTTCCAAACCTTTGGCTGCGGCTCAGCAATTGCCTCATCGTCGGTGCTGACTGAGATCATCAAAGGCATGACCATAGATGATGCCCTAAAAGTCACCAACCAAGACATTGCCGACCAACTGGAAGGTTTGCCGCCAGAAAAAATGCACTGCTCAGTAATGGGGCGCGAAGCCTTGCAAGCAGCCATTGCCAATTATCGTGGCGAAGAATGGGCGGATGACCATGAAGAAGGCGCGTTGATCTGCAAGTGTTTTGCCATTGATGCCGTGATGATTGAAGAGATGGTCTGGGCCAACAAACTACGCACGGTGGAAGATGTCACCAATTTCACTAAAGCGGGCGGCGGCTGTGCATCTTGTCATGAAGATATTGAAGCCATTTTGGAAAAAGTGCTGGCGGAAAAAGGCGAGACATTTGACCCCGAAGCGCCAGCGGTCACTAAAAAACCTGCCATTGCCGAAGTGAAAGGCCCGCTGACCAACTTGCAACGCATCAAAAAGATTGAAGAGGTGTTGGAATCGTTACGGCCTGCCCTGATGGCGGACGGCGGTGATGTTGAGCTGGTTGAAGTGATGGGCAACACCGCTTATGTCAATATGACAGGGGCCTGTAACGGTTGCCAAATGGCAGCCATGACCATTGCGGGCATCCAGCAACGGCTGATGGAGGTGATGGGCGAGTTCATTAAAGTCGTCCCCGCTTCAGAAATGAAGAAACTCGTCAATATTGAGGTGGCATGATGACTGACATTTATCTGGACAATAACGCCACCACCAAGGTCGATCATGCTGTGGTCGATGTGATGATCCCGTATTTTCTTGAGCAATACGGCAACCCGTCATCCATCCACAAGTTTGCTGACGGTGTGGCACGGGGCATTAAACGCGCCCGCCAACAAGTGCAAGAATTGATTGGTGCGGAACACGATTCCGAAATCATCTTCACCTCTTGCGGCACCGAATCCAATTCCACTGCGATTCTGTCCGCCATTAAAGCCCAGCCCAACAAAAAAGAAATCATCACCACCACCGTGGAGCATCCGGCCATTCTTAGCCTTTGCGATGCCTTGGAGAAAGACGGCTACACCATCCACCGGATGCCTGTGGACAAGGCCGGGCGTTTAAATGTGGAATCTTACAAAAAACTACTGTCCGATCAGGTAGCGATAGTGTCTGTCATGTGGGCCAATAACGAAACAGGTACAATTTTCCCAGTGCAAGAACTGGCGCAACTGGCGCACGATGCAGGGGTGATGTTCCATACCGATGCGGTGCAGGCGGTCGGTAAAATACCGATGATGCTGCAAGACACCAAAATTGATATGTTGTCTTTGTCAGGTCACAAGCTGCATGCCCCCAAAGGTATCGGCGTATTGTACTTGCGCCGTGGCACCCGTTATCGCCCATTGCTGCGCGGTGGTCATCAAGAACGGGGCAGACGTGCCGGTACCGAAAACACCGCCTCCATCGTTGGCTTGGGCAAGGCCTGTGAGTTGGCACTAGCGCATATCGAATACGAGAACACCCAGGTCAAAGCCATGCGCGACCGTTTGGAGCGTGGCATCACCGAACAAATACCGCATTGTTTCGTCACGGGCGACCTGTACAACCGCTTGCCGAACACCACCGATATTGCCTTTGAATACATCGAAGGGGAAGCCATTTTAATGCTGCTCAACAAGGCCGGTATTGCCGCCTCCAGTGGTTCGGCCTGCACCTCCGGTTCGCTGGAGCCGTCGCACGTCATGCGGGCAATGGACATACCGTACACTGCCGCACACGGCACCATCCGCTTCTCGTTCTCACGCTATAACTCAATGCACGAGGTTGATGAGGTGTTGAAAGTCATGCCCGGCGTTGTGGCAACCTTACGCAAATTGTCGCCCTATTGGGAAGGTGATGGCCCGGTAGCCAACCCTGAACAGGCGTTTAAACCCACTTATGCCTAAGCTGCGTTACAGCAATCGACAGTCTATTTTTAAACCTAAAAATTTTTACCGAACCCATGGAGAACCCTAATGCTATTAGCAGATTACCAAGCCAAAGGCTTATTGACCGTCACCCTCGTCAATGGCGAAACCAGCACTAAAGGTGTGTACGCCTATCGTGGCGATTTGGTGCTTAAAGAAGGCGAAAAATGCGAAAGCTCATCCAATCCGAATGACCGTAAACCGCCCGAAGCCTTGTTGGTGCATTCCGCCTTCATTGTTGAAAATGACAAAATTGTTTTTCTCAATGGTTTGCTGCCCAAACTGGAGTTATTGCCGATGTTTGTCGAAAAATACGGCCCTGATTTGGCGGAAGGTTGTATCGCATTGCTTTATATTGAAAACATAGCCAAAGCTATGCAGGTTGAATTGGGTGCTGTGGTTTACAAGTTGTTGCCATTTAAAGACGGCCTAGTTTGGAATGAGTTTTTGGAAGAACTGTACATCGAAAAACATGAACTGAAAAACCAATCCGCCGAAGATAAGGTCAGCGTGGCCTATGCTGCTGCCAAGTCTTACAAAGCCAAGGGCGAATTGGTTTCTTATGAACAAGCCGAGGCCAACACCTTTGTGGTAGTTAAAGATGCGTCGGTTGGTGCGATTTAGTCTGTGTTGGCGGGGTAAAGCACAGGTTTTATTGCCCCGATGGTGATTTGGCAATGACAATGGAACGGCCATGAAGCTACAAATAGAACGCCAGCATGTAGAAGCTTTGGTCAACGAGTTCCCACGTCTGGCAAAGCTGCAAGACCAACTGCGCTTTGGCAACAAGGCCGATGTGCCATTCCGCTATTTGTCCACTAGCGAAGTCAATTATCTGCAATGGCTGTATCAAAAAGACGGCGGCTTACAAGGCCAAGCCGCGCAATTGTCCACGCTGCAACAGGCGATGAATGATGACACGGTGCGCTTTGAAGAAGACGATTTAGAGATGCTGCTGCCCGCCATTGCCCGTTATCTGGTCAATAACGGGCTGCGCGGCTGGTTGTTCCAGGCTAATGCGACGGGTAAACCGATGGCCTGTTTGGTCACCCGGCTTGATTATACTGCGGCGGGTGATGAAGAAACTGGACGGGTTACGCTGGAGCTGAAAGCCAGTGCCAAAGGCAAGATTGCCATTAATACCTTGACTGTCCGAGCCCGTGACATTGTTGACAAAACCGTCACGGAAATTTTCTTGGACAAAGGCTACCTGAAAGAAACGCCTGAATTGATAGCCACATACGATCAAGCCACCAGCCGCTATTTTGATTGGTGTGGCCAATCGGGCGCCCAATTTTTGGGCAAAGGCACGGGTTTTTTTGCGGAAGACCCGACTGCCAGGCACCGCAATACCGATTGGGCCAAAAAAGACTTGGTGGTGCTGTCCACCGACGGCGGTAATGCCCGTCTGGTGTGTGATGAAAGCATAATGGGTGAGCGGGCATTTAGCGTGGACACCACTGGCGATATTCTTGCCAAATATTTACGCAAAGCTGCCAAAAGCACCCGTTACGACAGCAAAATTGAACTGGAAGCGGAAGCTTCCCAAGCAGAAATCCCTAAAGGCTTATTTACCGAGCTGCCCGTACACGGCTATTTATTGATGTTCCATTTGGAGCTGCACCACCATTTATGGGTGCATGTCAATGACATCCAGCCCTACCAATACCAGCCGGAACTTAAGCAAAAACTGATTTTGCGCGAGGAGCAGATTGATTTGATAGACATTCTGACCGCCGAAATGGATGTGCTGATGGATGATATTGTTGCCGGTAAATCCGGTGGCACCACGGTGTTGTGCGCCGGGCCTGCCGGTGTCGGCAAAACACTGACCGCCGAAGTGTATTCGGAAATCATCCGGCGGCCTTTGTACCGTGTCCATTCCGGGCAATTGGGTTTGAATGTCGGAGAAATGGAAAAAATCCTAAAAGAAGTGCTGACCCGCGCCCAACGCTGGGGGGCGGTGATGCTGATTGATGAAGCCGATGTGTACATTAAGCGCCGCGACAACAATATCACTATGAATGCGGTGGTCGGGGTGTTTTTGCGGGTATTGGAATATTTTAACGGCTTACTGTTTTTAACCACTAACCGTGTTGATGACATAGACGAAGCCATTGTTTCTCGTTGTATCGCCTTAATCAAATACTACCCGCCAGATAGCGACGCACGGGGCAAGATTTGGCAGGTCATGGTCAGGCAATTCGGACTGGATATTGATGCCGAAATGATCGGGCAATTGGTGCATGTTTTTCCCGAAGCCACCGGCCGGGACATTAAAGGCCTATCCAAGTTGGTCGCCAAATATTGCCAGCATAAAAATGCCTTACCGACACTCGAGGTGTTCAAGCGTTGTTCGGTGTTCCGTGGCATGGAACTGGCGGGCTGACAGATACCTAACAGATTTGATAAATAAGCGCACTAGCCATTGAGGAATGACAGGACAATGTCATTAATAAGACTATGAAATTTAAAACCATCACTGTTGCCGATTCAGAAAGCTTGATAAAAACCAATAATCCGTTGATTTTGGATTGCCGTGACCTGAAAGACTATAAAGCAGGCCATGTCGATGAAGCCTTGCATGTCCACGAAGGGCTTAAAGAATCACTGGTCAAGCGCGGCAACAAAAATCGCAGCCTGTTGATTTATTGCTATTACGGACACGCCAGCGAACATCTGGCAGAATTTTTTAGCGATTTTGGTTTTAAGGAAGTTTACAGCTTGGCAGGTGGTTATGCCAGTTGGAAAGAACAGCATCAGGGCGCATGAAAGGTTAGTTGGCAAGGGCAAACAGCTTGCCAAACACCCCCACCGTTCTGCCGCAAATGAACATACGGCTTAAACCGGACACCACTAGGAGTTAATATGGACGCATTACCCCGCGAACTCGCTTTACGTATCGCCCTCGCCAGCCGCATGTTGCCGGGCGTGGACATTCCCAAACTATTGGGCATCCTGCATGAGCGGGTCGGCTCGCCATTGGATGATGAAAAACTTAAATCCATCACCGTCACTAATTTAAAAACCGGTTTGGGCAGTTTGGATGGCGAAGAAGACGGCGAAGACATCGGCATTGGCCTTGCCAATATCAAGCTGGCAGTGCGTTACCTGTGGGGCGATGAAGCCGAAGACGAAGATTTGCCGGAAATACAGCCTTACAAAGACAGTGATATTCCGGAATCGATACGTGTCGCCATTGGTTCCAACAGCGGCGCGTTGGTCAATGGCCATTTTGGCTCATGCATCCGCTTTTTGGTTTATCAATTATCGGCAACCGATTATCGGCTGATTGACATCCGCTCCACCATTGAGGCTGACGAAGCGGAAGACCGCAACCTGTTCCGTGCCAATTTGATAAAAGATTGCCATGTACTGTTCGTGCAATCCATTGGCGGCCCGGCAGCGGCAAAAGTGATACGCGCCGACATATACCCGATTAAAGTGCCGGACGTAGTGGAAGCGGTTGACCAACTAAAAGAATTCCAAAGCGTATTTGCCGCCCCGCCACCGTGGTTTGCCAAGGCCTTAGGCCGTTCGGCGGAAGAGCGGGTGCGCTTTAGCCATGATGCGGGCTGCTGAGCTTGGCTTGGTCAAATCTCTTGATAACGGTCTTTTTTCCCTATTATTCTGTTATCGCTGTATTTTCGGTCTTGCCTACGTTTAGGAACAAAGGGTCGGGCATTACCTGTTCATTAGGTGTTTTAATTGCACTTTTTTGTTGGGCTTCGTTGCCGCTCAAACCAGCTTACTGCGAATTAAAAATTTTATATTCTTTTACGAACGAGTGTGCAGATTCCGGTAACCATTTTTGGGATAGTTTTTGACATTGCGTAGCATCGGGTTGGCAGGCTCTATAGATTGCTTCCAATTGATTGCCTTCCTTAAGGATAACTTCAAAGTCTGCCCGTCCATCAAAATAAGTAAGGAATCTTAAAGTGCCAGATACCTTGGGAGAAGCTCCTTTTGCATTATAGCCAATAGTTGTAAGGGCAAATACCGAACATGTTTCGATCTTACTGGCATCAGTAATACAAAGCTTACCGGGAGTGGCAAGTAAAACTCCACCTTTGGGGGGTAAATTAATGGCAGTAATAATTTTTCCGTCGGTATTATTATCGCCTTGAGCATCCACAATCCATTTGCCACTCATTACAACAGGGTTGCTTAGGTAATCTGTTGATGCGTCATCCGACAATCTTACTAGTAAAGAATAAAAAACATAAATTTGCTCATTATATTTTTCTACTAGACAATCTTTGCTACCATCACATTTCTCATCACGATCGGCAAGCCACTTTTTTTGGAATACACGTATTTTGTTTTGGTTTGCGGAACTAAATCTTTTGATAACCTGAGTATATTGGCTGTTCAATACATTGTCTAATCTGATTAGTTCAGGATATGAACAGATTAACTTTTCATTTATAGAAGCTGACTTTCGACAGTCAAGGCTTTGAGAATGAAGAAAATTTATATTTCCAAAAAATAGTAGAAATATTAATGCAACGCTATTTAAGCCATTTAATTTAGACATCTGGCGGCTATCTTGGATTGGATTTTTGATTTCGCAAATCACTAGCGAGAAAATCTGCTTCTTGCTTTACGCGCGTTTTGTACCAATTTGCTGATACATTGTAGTTTCTTAAAGCCTTCTCAGCCGCAACCCAATTTCCTGCTTGTGCTGCCTGATAAAAATCCTCTGCTAAATCAGTATATGGCATACCAGTTCCCTGGTGATAAGTTCTTGATAGAATAATAGTTTGCTGTGCAGGCGTCAATTCGGTGAATTTTTGGGTTGGTTTAGGATCTTCATCCCAGACAGCAATTGCGGCTATAAGATGAAAGCGCTGAACCTTCATATCCGATTCATCTGCTTCGAATTTAGTGACCGTGAGAGCCCCATTTTTTTCCAGTTCGTCAATTGCGGCCTGCTTTTTCTTTTTGCAAAACCGTTTATATTTATCCTGTAAAGCTAAAGATAAGCCGAGTTTTAATTTAAGGTCAGAAATAGACCATTGACCAATATCAAAACCTGTACCAATCGTTACCCCACTTTGTCCGGCAACTTTCTTGACATCGAATAATTTACCAACGGTGTGTCCAGGTATGTAGCCAGTCAATAATTGTCCACCCTCAAAATCGGCCAACTTGTCAAAATTAATTTTGGTGTTCAATTCAAAATTAATTTTTGACATAATTTCCATATTCGGTTTCAAAAGAATATGTGTATGATGTTTTTTGTGTGATGAATGCTTTTTCTTAGATGCCTTGCGATGTTTTTCTCCAATGGGGCCAGGAATTGGAGATGCATTTATACACAGTGTACCAGTGTCAATGTCATAAAAATTTAATATGTTGCATATCGGTCCAGGCAATTTATAATTCCCCATAATTGAAACTCACTATTAGACTTGTTTTAACATTAAAAAACAATTAGTTGGCTAAATAAAAATGCCATAGCTCCGCACAAACCTCAAGAATGACATCCTATAAAACAAAGTCATGTAAACGAAGCCTGTCGGAAAGGATTCTAAACCGCTGCAAGCCCGCAAAACTATTTTCAACGCAAGTCCTCCCTGGGGCCATTTGTTTGTTTTCGTCCTTTTGAAGTTCAGTCAATGGTTTGTTTTTGGTTTTTTTATGTGCAATGGATATGCCACTGCATTCATATCCTTTTGCAATCCCCAAATGACCTAAATCAACTTTTATGTTAAATTTTTTAAACCCTTTTTTACAAGGCAGGAATTCTGTTTTTAATAGGGAAAAATCGTGGCCCTTGCCGATATAAACGGCGCTTAAATATTTTATAAATTTAGACGTTGTTGTTATTGCAATTGTTTTTAAGGCATGGGCTTTTTTTTACCGGAATAAGTTTCTTTTTGTCCCTCATTATTGCCGGGGCGTTGAATGCGCTGTTCGGTTGCATCAATGATCAAGTCCGTTTCATTTTTAAAAAGCCCTTCAAAGTCGTTGACAGCCAATAGCTTACGCTTTGGCAGGTGACCCAGTGGGTCTAAGGTTTTTTTAAGTGTCACCAAGCCAATGTTTTGGTTGCCTTTTTCATTGGAACCGTTCATGCCGCAAACAATCCCCAAAACATCATGGGGCAACCCTGATTTGAGGCTAAACAAGGTGAACAACAAAAGCCCTTCCTCATTCGCTATGCAATAGCCAATGTTGGCCCCAACTTTTCTTGTGGAAAGCCTTGCTTTATAACGGTCAACATAGGACTTTTCGGTAGTGGTTGAATCTTGACTGTTTTGTGTAAAATGCACGTCATGATAACAGAAACCCATACTTGCACCCGCTGCGGAAGTGATCACCTGACCCGTAACGGAAAAACCAAAGCGGGGAAACAAAAATTCCGCTGCCACGCC
>CAIYOW010000094.1 GCA_903927955.1 uncultured Methylococcaceae bacterium
AGGGGGGGAGGGCAGCATGATGGATTTCGCTATTCACCTTGAAGCCCGTGATCCGGCACGAACCATCTGGCGGGCTTATAGCATTACGGGCGGGCAAGACTTGTTTGGGGATTGGGTCGTCGTCCTCAGCTATGGCCGGATCGGGGCGAAAGGCCGGACAAAAACCGTCCTGCTGCCCGATGAAGAGGCAACCCGCCGTTATGTGCGACAATGCCTGAAAAAACGAGAAAATGCGTCCAAATTTATCAGGATCGTATAAGCAATGATACAAGCCAGCTATCATCGTTATTGGGGCAAAGCCCAAAAAGACGGTCATGAAATCGACGACACCCCCAAATATCACTTGTTGCCTTACCATTGCTTGGATGTGGCAGCGGTTGGATGGCATTTGCTGGCACCCGACAAACCCACCTGCAAGCAACTTGCGATGCAACTACAAGTAACGCCAGAATGGCTAAGGACTTTTTTCACCTTCTGTTTAATTTTGCATGACTTGGGAAAGTTTTCCCGCGCATTTCAAGGTTTGCGACCAGATTTGTCGCCTGAATTGGTCAAGGCTAAACCTGGGATATGTTATTCAGAGCGGCATGACAGTTTGGGCTTTTGCCTTTGGCGAGATCAATTGACACGGCCCTTGCAAGCCGCACTGGGAGATGCCTTTATAGCTTTGTTAAGCCATATCGAACCCTGGCTGGAAATTGTCACCGGCCATCACGGTATGCCGCCCAAGAACAATTTGCGGACGCGCAATTTTTTTGAAGTTGAAGACGAACAGGCGGCAATGTGTTTTGTGATGGATGCCATCAATCTACTATTGACTGGCTTTGACTGCCAGCCATTGTTGGACAAAGAGTTAAAAAAACGCTTAAAGCCGCTATCTTGGCAATTGGCTGGTATTGCAGTGCTAGCCGATTGGCTGGGTTCCAATCAGGATTATTTCAACTACTTTACAAATTGCCAAGATTTGTCAATTTACTGGCAGGAAACCGCTTTAAAGCAAGCTGAAGTCACCATTCTGTCATTACCTAAAACGCCAGAAGCGGTGCCTTTCCAATCGATCACCACGCTGTTTCCGTTCATCCAACAACGCACCCCGCTACAAAATTACGCCATCACTGAACCGCTCACGGCACAACCACAACTTTTTATCTTGGAAGATGTGACTGGAGCAGGTAAAACCGAAGCCGCGCTGATTCTAAGCCAACGGCTAATGGCGCAGGGCTTGGCGGAAGGTTTGTATATTGCCTTGCCGACGATGGCGACCGCCAATGCCATGTACCAACGGTTGGGTGGCGTTTATCGCAAGTTTTACCAAGTAAATGACAAACCATCAATAATTTTGGCACACGGTGCGCGTGAGTTGTCACAAGATTTTCAGGATTCAGTGGCTTTTGCCGAACAAATGAAAACGGATAGCGATTATGAGAGCGGCAATAACGAAGCCGATCAGGAGCTCAGCGCCACCGCCTATTGCAATGCTTGGCTCGCGGACAGCCGCAAAAAAGCCTTGTTAGCGGATGTCATTGCCAGCAGAAACCTTACCCAAGCGGAAGCGGGGGTAATTATGCACCTTGACCAACCTAAAGTTTCTGCACTAATGCGGGGACGACTTGCGGGCTTTTCGTTAGATAGGCTGTTGCGTTGCCTAACCCTTCTTGGGCAGGAGGTTGAAATTATCATCACTGACAAGGCAAGTGGTTCGCCTTTACCCGCCCATATCAGCGTTGTTTTGCCGTCTATGGCTGGGTAAGTTTAAACAAACGACACCAAAGTCCCATAGAATTTTGAGCGGTGACAAGCCTTAAACTTCTGGTGTATTGCCTCGCACTACTGCCATTGCCGCATTATTCGATGAATACCGGAAATTACAGCTTATTTGATAAGGAAATAAATGGGAATATCAGACATTTTTATCTAATTTTCCTTATCGTTTTAACGATCGTTTTTTCTATGCCTTCGGAGCTATTGATATTTCTGATGAGCAATGATTGTTAAGGCTTCCCAAAAAATGGCGGATTAAACATGGTAAAAATTGGGAAGCGTGAAAATGGCATAAGGCCTCGCCGTCTGTGGCTTTTCAATAAATCCTATGGGACTTTGGTGTCGTTTGTTTAAATGCACCC